>JAPLAE010000111.1 GCA_026393455.1 Actinomycetota bacterium | reverse complement strand
ATCTCGAAGGTGCAGCGAACGAAGAGCAGCGGCTCCTCGTCGTTCAACCTCAACGAGCACGAATTCACACTCACCGACGGCACCAAAAAATCGATTGTCGTGCAAGCGTTCGATGGAACGCCGCGTATCGAGCTGCTCATTGGTGACGAAATGCAATCGGTCGGACTTGTACGTGTTCGAACCACACGCTCGAGCAACCGCACCGGCACCTACCGGTTCTACGGCACCTGGCAGATCCCGGAGTTTTTTCCCGGTGTCCCTCGCAATCTTCGATATGCCACCACGAAGATCCGTCACAACTCCACCACCGACGAAATCGCTGACAAGACAC
Organism: Actinomycetota bacterium; assembly: GCA_026393455.1. GTDB lineage: Bacteria > Actinomycetota > Acidimicrobiia > Acidimicrobiales > Acidimicrobilacustridaceae > Acidimicrobilacustris. The sequence continues at coordinate 8,169 of JAPLAE010000111.1, read as the reverse complement.
CGCGCACCCGCTCGCTGCGAGTCATCCCCGAAACCGACGACTCATTCAACCGGCTGTTCGGACTGCGCGAAGACTCCGAGTCGATGCACCACCATCTGAAGATGATGCTGCCAAACGGTCGTGCTCGAAGCGTTGGTCGTCATAGACAATTGTTGGACTTTCACGGCTACCAGGTACATGTCGCCATCACCGCGCTGCTCGCATGGCATCACCGAACCGGCGCCGATCTTTCACGCTGGTTCGGTCATTGGAAACCACCGAACCACGCGGTCGCCACGGCCGCCTGAACCAAAAGCCACCCGAAACTTCCGGTCGGGTAGCTTCAGCGCGCCCAAACAGCGCTCGAAACTTCCGTTTGATCTAACTGAACTTTCGACCGGCCTCAAACCCCCGAACTACCCTTCCCCCATGGCTTCCGGGCCGTTGCGCCGAGTTTCGCGCCACGTTCCGCGCCATCCCCGCCCTCGTAGCTCAGGGGATAGAGCATTGGTTTCCTAAACCATGTGCGGTGGTTCGAGTCCACTCGGGGGCACCACAAACCGAAAGTTGCGTTACCCCATGGCCAATCTCACAGATGTCGGCGAACACGACGGCTGGCGTTGTTGGTTATGCGATGAACCAGTTGATTCTGAAATGTCGGTGAACGATTCACGTGGTCCCAGCATCGATTCGATGACCACAAAGTCGAAAGGCAAGAACAAGAGTTCAACCGACGTATTCGGCGCAGAACGCCTTGCCCATCGTGACTGCAACACTAAAAAAGGCGCGATCGCTCCCGTTGTGGAGTGGCCCGATCACCTCTTTGTTGTCGATCCTGCGCCCATCATCGGAAGTGTCGAACGTCTCGCCCGCAAAGGTGGCCGCGAGATCGTCGCCCGTTGCCCATCCCAAGAAGACGCAACCGACGCCGCTGACTGGCTGATCGATCGCCTCTCACGGCTAACGCCCGATCTCTCGTTCAGTACACATATCGATTCTGGCGGCGGTCAATTCTTGCTCGTTCTCAATTCCTGATTTCACCACCGAGCTGTTTGCCAGTTCTGGCGAAGATAACCAGTACCTATTCAGGTTCGCTCAGCGGCCAGTTTTGCCGTTTCCCAATCGCCGATCATGGTTCCAAACGTCATTGGGTTATAGATGTCTTCTTGGTAGGAAAACTGATTGTTCCCTGCGTACTTCACAAGACTGAAGTTGTAAGCGCGATGGACCGACCCATCTCCCGGGTCAGCCATCACTGACCATGCCTGAAAGACAACCCAACCGCGTTCATCGTCAACGATGTGCCACTCAATGGGAAAGTCTGCAATGCAATTGCCCGGATACTCCTTCACCATTGAACGGGTATAGAACGCCTGAACTTCCTCCCGGCCATTCATCTCGCCGATCAGGTGCTCTTTATAAAAACAATCCTCGGTGAAATGTTGAGCAAAGACAGACCAGTCTCCCGTTCGTGCCCCGTCATCGGCGGCCGCTACGTACGACGAAAATGCTGCTTCGATTTCTTCTCTACTCCAAGCACCCATGACATCTCCTTTTGCGTAAGTACTACTTAAGTCGTTGAAAATTCTGACCAATCGATTGATTCGCTGCGGCGTTTGTAGGCATCCATTGAAAATGGCCATTGGGTAACAACACGCCCATTTGGCGCCCGGTAGTACCCATTGCAATCGGCGTTCCACACATCAATTCCGTCGATTGCCTCTTGCACGCCGACGTTGTAAGACTCCATCACCTCGGGTTTCACCTCGAGAGTTTGAAGTTCATCGGCTTTCATCCGATGAAGCAACTGAAGCACGTGTTCGGTTTGATACTCCAACATCCGGATGATTGAGCCGTTATTCATATTGGGGCCATAAAGCATGAAGAAGTTGGGAAACCCGACTGTTGTGACACCGAGGTAGGCCTGCGCCCCTTCCGACCATGCATCCGCAATCGACACGCCATCACGACCCGTGATGTCAACAGTCGCAGCAAACTTCGTTGCGGCAAATCCCGTTGCTATAACAATCAGATCAACTTCTCGCTCGACGCCATCGTCAGTAACGACGGCATTGTTTGTGATCCGAGTGATTGGCTCGGTCACTAATTCAAGATTCGGCTCGTTAAAGGCCTTGAAGTAGTCGTTCGAAAGTAAGGGCCGCTTGCAACCAAATGGATGGTCCGGTGTGAGTTTGGCCCTCACCTCTGGATCATTCACCACGCTTAGTGCTGCGAGTCCATACTTCTCGCTCAGTTCAAGAAGGTCTTTCAGCGCAAAAGTCATTCCACGATTCATCCGACCTTCAATGTCACTGCGCATTTCGAGCAACGGTGTCGGGTCTTTGCGGAATGCTTCGAGTTCGGCCTCGGTGTAAGGGGTGTCCTCCTTGGGAAGGATCCAATTCGGAGTTCGCTGAAAAAGATGAACCTGACTGGCAGTCTTTCGAATCTCAGGAACGAACTGCACTGCGCTCGCCGCGCTTCCGATAACGGCGATGCGCTCGCCGGCGAAATCATGTGACCAATCCCAACGCGCCGAATGAAACATTGCACCTTCGAAGTCATCTCTCCCTTCGATCTCAGGCCAAACCGGGTGCGTCAACATTCCAACGGCGCTTACGAGAATCTCCGCTTGAAACCCTGCACCCGATTCGGTTGTGACTGTCCAGACTGACGCTGCTTCATCCCAAGATGCCGATGTCACCCGATCATTGAATCGACAATGTGGCGTCACCCCGTACTTGTCGGCAACCTCACGCATGTAAGCGAGGATCTCTGGCTGGCGTCCATACGGCTTTGTCCAGTCCGGCTTGAACTCAAAGGTGAACGAATACATCGCCGACTGCACATCGCATTCACAGCCCGGATAGCGATTGAGGTTCCACGTTCCGCCGACATCGTCGCTGGCCTCGAGAATGACGAACTCGTCGAAACCTTCTTCAAGGAGACGCTTGCCCATCACGATTCCGCCCGGGCCCGCCCCGATGATTACAACTCGCATTGGCTGACTACCCCCGTGTCATCGCCTCTCGTTTCAGCATACACCGGGCGACAATTGCGTGTAGGAAGAGAGCATGAAGCGTTCAGCACGCGCCATGGTGCAAACAGGTCCTGGAGTTCTTGAGCTTCAGGAGTTCGCCATTCCCGATGCGAATGACGACGGCGCAATCTTGCGAGTAGAAGCATGTGGAATCTGCGGCACCGACCTTGAGACCTATCGAGGATCGATCCCCCTTCGCTACCCGGTCATCCCAGGACATGAAGCCGTCGGCATCATCGAAACTATTGGCGCTTCTGCATCCCAAGCGTGGGGCGTAGTCGTAGGTGACCGCGTGATTGTCCCTGCGGAATTGGCCTGCGGACAATGCGCTTCTTGCCAGGACGGCAATAACTGTCTGGCTTCCCCCGGAACGCACGGATTCCTTCCCACCTCCGCCGAGCCATCGCTCTGGGGCGGGTTCGGCGAGTACATGTATCTGTCGCCACAGTCGCGCCCGATCAAAATCACTTCCACGATCGACGCGTCCATCGCTGCCCTCTTCAATCCTCTCGGCGCCGGTTTCGCCTGGGCAGTCGATGCGCCGAACCTGCAGCCAGGACAATCAATCGCCATTTTTGGTCCCGGCCAACGCGGACTGGCCAGCGTCATCGCGGCAAAATCGGTGGGCGCATCTCAGATTTTTGTCACTGGTTTCGGTGCACGCGACCGCCACAAGCTCGAACTTGCGGAATCATTCGGTGCTGATCTCGCCATCAACACCGAATCCGACAGCGCTGTCGATGCGGTTCTTGCTGCAACAGATGGCAAGGGCGTCGATGTTGTTGTCGACACAACCCCGCATGCTCTGCAGCCCATTCACGACGCGCTGAAAATTGTTCGCCCCGGTGGAATAATCGTTCTCGCGGGCATGAAAGGCAGTGCAGTCGATGGATTCCCGACCGATGAAATCGCAATGCGTCGGCTCACCATCAAAGGTGTTCGCGCTGTTGACGCGGCCAACTTCAAACGAGCAGTTGCGCTAATCGAAAACTCACCCGATCTTGTTGCGGAACTTCATTCGCATAATTTCTCGCTTGAAGACGCTGCGAAAGCGATTGAAGTGCTCGCGAATGGCGACGGCATCGCCATCACTCTTCGCACCTGACCCCGCGCTGCACAAAAACAGGCGGGCTCGCAACATCGCCGGAAAACGACTGAGGGCGGCCGCCGGTTTCCCGACGACCGCCCTCAGTAACATCAAGGCGCAAAAGGGCCTTGAACTTCTAGCCAGCTTGCGAGATGCGATTGGCATCAAGTTTGGCAGATGCAACTACTGGTCCAGTCACGTTGCCAACAAACTTGTCAGAACATTCCATCTGGCCCATGGTCGCCGGAGCAACCTGCACATATTTGGTGCTTTGGAGCTTCAAAAGCATGCCGCAATCTGGAGGGAGATTCGCACCTGGGTTGGTGTTGGCCTGTAATCCGCCGGCATCCCAATTGTTCACTGCCTTCAGTTTGCTCAACACACAGTCACTTGTCAGCGTGCTTCCGCATTCCTTTGCCCCCATGGCCCAAAGCAGGAAGCTCGAGGTTGCTTGTGCACCAAGAAGACCTGTCTTCCCATTTGCAGCTTTCAGGAGGTCAAGATACTTCTGAGTAGCAGGATGCTCGCTTGCTTGTTCGAAGGGATAAAAAGCCATACGAACATAAACGTTGTCCGCCAGCCCAGCGGTGTTCCAATTTGCGAAGGACGTGTCATAGAAATTGGAATCCGAATACCACTTCGGGGCGTAGCCAATCTGCTTGGCGGCGTCGAGCACATTCTGGAAGTTCGGCGCCGGAGAACCAGAGAAGTACACCATTTCAGCGCCACAATCCTTCAGACGCTGAACGAATGGTGTCCAGTTTGATTCGCCCCCGATGTTGTACACCTGCTCACAGTCAAGGAACGTCCATCCTGCGGCCGGGAAAGCGGCCTTTGCCTTGTCTGTGGTGTCCTTTGTTGCTGCGTAATTTGCAGTGAAAATTGCTGCCTTCTTGACTGCCGTCGGGAAAAGTTGGGCCAACTGGTAAGGGGCCGAAAGTGGAGTCTTGTCAACAGGATTCGGAACCGGCTGAATCATGAGAGCACCATTTGCAAATGCTGGACTCACTGTATAAGTGGGGACTGCGGCCAATTTGCAGCCGAGCCGGGTCTTCTCTTGAGCCGAGTCGAGTGACCAACCTTCGCCCACCAGCATGAACACCTGAGTACATGCCTCGGTCATGACGTTGTTGACATTCATAATTGCTGCGTCGTAGAACTTACCCGCCACCTGGCGGCCGTTGATACCACCCTGATCGTTGCACCACTTGATCATGGCCTTGATGGCGTCAGACATTTCCTTGTTGAGGCCAGGAGCTGCTGCGTAACCCGAATCATCTTCGAACCCAATCGTGATGGAAGTATCGGTTACGCCCTGGGCGGTTGCGCCCTTGGCATCGCCCTTGCCACATGGCGAAGCCATGGTGCCGAAATCGGTTGCCTTCGCAACCTTTGTCGTATCGGTGCTGCCGCCGGATGAACGGCTGCTGCCGCCACACGCTGCCGCGAAAATGCTGAGCACGGCGACAATCGCCACAACCAGCACGGCGCCGCTAGTGCGACGCTTCGACCGGATCTTCACCGGTGTACTTCCATTGCCTTTAGGCACTGAATTCCCCTTTGTAGATGACTGTTGTACCGACCGAAGCCGGGTGTTTCACTCGGTACAACAAGCGAAACCTGCACTGCAGCGCACTGAAATCAGTGCGGGGTGGGTCGTTATGGCCTCCCCCTTGGGCCGACACCAAGGTGACTGCCCAACCCGACGTTACTGTCCCAATTCGGAAGTGACAAGCGTCATCGCGCCGAAAGATCTCTTCTCCCGAAAGGGTTCTGGCCCGATAATCCGGGCTCAATCGCCTCCATAGGTCAGATCGGTGCGATCCCTTGCCCCGACAGTGAAATCTGCCGCCCATTGGAAGGTTCCCGCCGGATCGAAGGCCACGGTGTAATTCCAATCAAAGGCACAGACCCGCCTGGCAATGAGCCATTGCCCCGAACGGCGCTCGAAACGGTCGACGTAGCGAAGGGCCATGACCATGTCGGTGGCCTGGCCAGATTCATCGGCTCGGCTCACATGGTGAGCAACGCAATAGGTATCGACTTGGGCCACATCACCGTCAAGCCGAATATGAGGGAGGGCAATGAAATGCGTGGTCGCCGCGAAATGAGGCAGCACTGCGCACACCCAATCAGCGAATTCATCCCCCGAACCGCGGAACGAATTGTGGTCGTCAAAACCATCGGGGTGATAGCAGGACGCCATGAGTTCGCGGTCGAGTCGATCGGTGCCGCGTGCGAGCCGCTGAATCACATCGGTGATCTCGGCGCGTGCAATGAGGTCGTCAGTTGTGAGCATTCGCGCAGTCTCGCGAATACTGGCCACTCGCGCTCAGGATTGTTCGAGTTCGGGCCATTCGCCAGGATGTGGCGCTTCCTCAGACTCAAGGTCAGGAAGAAATGTGAATGCTGCGATCGATCCACACAATGCGACGCCAGCACACACGAAGCACCCAAGGCGCATTCCTTGCATGAACGCGTCAGAAGCCGAACTTCGGAAAAGTTCCTGAACTTCGGTGGGCGCTCGTGATGCAACCACGATCGCCGCAGCCATCGAGGCTTTTGCAGCAGTGACCGCATCAGCAGGGACCTGCGGAAACTTCGCGAGGAACTCACCGATCTTTGGGGCATAGATCGATGCGAACACACTGCCCACCACAGCGACGCCCAGCGTTCCACCAATTTCACGAGTTGTGTCGTTGACCGCAGCACCCGCGCCTGCTTTTTCTTTCGGCAATGACGACATGACGGCTGCGGTTGAAGGTGACGTAACGAGCGAAAGGCCAGTCGCGATGAACGCCATCGAAATCACCACTGGTCCGAAGTACGCGGTATCGGCGTCGCAAAAACCAATGATGATGAAACCAATCATCATTGTGAGCAGGCCAGTTCCCACTACACGCCGTGGACCAAACCGCAATGCGAGTCGTGCGGCGTTTGGCGCAGTGATCGCGGCGAAGATCGCAAACGGGAGAGTATGCAGGCCTGCGGACAGCGTTGAGTACCCGCGCACGAACTGGAAATACTGCGTAACGATGAAAATAAATCCAAAGAGCGTGAAGAACGCGATAGCGATTGATCCCGCTGCTGCACTGAAACGTGCGATCCGGAAAACGCGCACGTCAAGCAATGGATGCTCTCGGCGAAGTTCGTAAACAACAAAGACGGCGAGCAAGACCGCAGCGCCAATGAATCCGCCGATCGTCGCCACCGAGTTCCAGCCGGCGTGCGGTCCTTCGATGACGGTGTACACGAGCAGGCCAACACCGAGGATTGAGACAACCGTACCGACCCAGTCGAATGCACCCGAATCAGGGTCGCGGGACGTGGGAACAAGGAACCAGCCGGCGAGAAGTGCGATGGCAACAATCGGAACGTTCACAAGAAAGATTGATCCCCACCAAAAGTGTTCAAGCAAGATGCCACCGGTGACTGGTCCAAATGCGACAGCCATACCCGAAACCAAGTGTTCAAGCAAGATGCCACCGGTGACTGGTCCAAATGCGACAGCCATACCCGAAACCGCCGACCAGGCACCGATCGCCTTTGCTCGTTCCGTCGGATCGGTGAAGACGTTGGTGAGAATGGCGAGCGTTGCAGGAAACACCAATGCGGCGCCGATACCCATAGCGGCACGAGAAGCAATCAATTGACCCGAACTGGTTGAGAACGCGGCGACGACCGAAGTCGCAGCGAAGATCACGAGCCCAGCCTGCATTGTTCCCTTGCGACCAATGCGATCGCCCAAACCGCCGGCGGCAAGAAGGAGTCCTGCGAACACGAGGCTGTAGGCATCGACGATCCACTGAAGATCAGTCGTGGACGCGTTGAGATCTCGACTCAATGTCGGAAGCGCCACATTCACGATCGTGTTGTCGACAACAACGAGAAACACGCTGAGGGCGAGCACAACAAGAATCCACCAGCGCCGGCGATAAATTGTTTCTGCATTCATGATGGACTCCAAAGAGGTTCAGGCGACGATCATCAATTATAGATCAACGATCCACAAGTGTGGAATACTGACCTATACTTGAAGCAATGGCCACAGCGAAGCCTTCCC
>JAPLAE010000013.1 GCA_026393455.1 Actinomycetota bacterium | reverse complement strand
TGAAAGATGCTGCTGGTTCGCCGCGCGGTGAACGCCTTGCCGAGGCCCTTCGCGATCTCTTTGAGCTCTGATCCCACAATGTCCGGGGGCGGTCCCGACGCAGTGACACTCCGATTAGCCACGCGGGGCAGCGCCCTTGCTTTGTGGCAGGCCGATCACGTGACAGAACTGCTCCAGCACCATGCTTCGGCCAATGGGATTGATTTGTCGATCGAGAAAGTGATCGTCGAGACGATGGCCGATCAGCGCCTCGACATTCCCATCGACGCCATGGGCGGCAAGGGCGTCTTCGTAAAAGAAATCCAAGCGGCGGTGCTCGATGGCCGCGCTGATTTCGCGGTGCACTCTGGCAAAGACCTTCCTGCAATCACTCCCGTCGAACTCGTCATCGCTGCCGTTCCCGAGCGTGGCGATGTGCGCGATGTTCTGGTTGGGTCAACCATCGACGGATTGCCGCAGGGCGGACATGTCGCGACCGGGTCTATTCGTCGGAAAGCGCAACTCGCATCACTGCGTCCCGACCTTGTGTTCTCAGGACTGCGCGGCAACATCGCAACCAGGCTTGAAAAGGCTGCTGAGTTCGATGCCATCGTGATGGCCGCGGCAGCTATCGAACGACTTGGTATTTCGATGAGTGATCGGGTCGTACAGGTACTCGAGCCTTCAGTGATGCTTCCCCAGGTTGCGCAAGGCGCGCTTGTTCTCGAATGCGGTGTCGACGATTCGTCAACGCTTTCGTTGCTCTCTGCAATCGACCACGGTCCAAGTCGAGTATGTGTTGATGCCGAACGAGCGTTTCTTGCCGAACTTGGCGGCGATTGCGATCTGCCGGTTGGTGCATATGTCGTCATCGATGGCGATGAACTCGTTTGTCACGCACTTGTCGCAGCTCCCGACGGTTCGACCATCCTTCGTGATTCTCGCCGATGCGGCCTTGGTGATGGCGAAACAACCGGACGCCTGATGGCTCGCTTCTTGCTTGACGATGCGGGCGGCTCCGCTCTGCTTGGGCGTTAAGCGCAATGGTCGAAGTTCACGAGGGCGATGAGTCGCCAGAGAACGATGACCGTGAAGTCGGTGTTGGACCCCACCCCTTGCCCTGGCCCGATGATCCGCGGTTCGATCCGGAATTTCTTGAACATGGTGACCGACGAAATGTTGGCGATGGCTATCGCTATTGGTCGAACGAAGCGATCGTCGCCGATCTTGATTCGCGCCGGCATTCGTTTCATGTCGCGATTGAAAACTGGCAGCACGATCTGAATATCGGAACCGTTGTACGAACGGCGAATGCGTTTAATGCTGCCGGCATCCACATTGTTGGGAAGAAGCGTTGGAATCGTCGAGGTGCGATGGTCACCGATCGCTACATGCATGTACATCATCACCAAGACATCGCTGCGCTTGTGGAATGGGCAGCAAGTAATGATCTGAACGTGGTGGCAATCGATATCGTTCCCGGCGCAGTGCCGCTCGAGACAGCAGTTCTTCCCGAACGCACCATGTTTCTGTTTGGACAAGAGGGACCAGGGTTGAGCGACGAAGCCTGTGCATCGGCGGGGATGGTGTGTTCAATCGCTCAGTTCGGTTCCACTCGTTCCATCAATGTCGGCGTTGCCGCAGGAATCGCGATGCACTCGTGGATTCGTCAGCACTCGGCCCCTCCTCCTGCTTCGTAAACGCCTAAGTTCCTGCCGTGGATACGGTCTGGATTCTTGGCGATCAACTTCGTCGTGACACCGGCGCACTCGCTGGAGTTCGTCCGGGCGAGGCCCGAGTGCTCATGGTCGAGAGCGATGGAAAGGTCGGATCGGGGCGTTGGCATCGACAGCGACTTCATTTCATTCTGGCATCAATGCGCAGGTTCGCCGAAGAACTCCGGGTCGAAGGTTTCGCAGTCGACTATCGCCACGCTCCGTCATTACGGGCTGGGTTCGCCGCTCACAACGCTGAGTTCGAACCCGGCCGGGTAACAGCGATGTCGCCCATGTCGTTCGATGGGCGAGCAATGTTGGAAGAACTCAATGTCGATGTGATCGCAAACGACCAGTTCCTCTGCAGTGCCGAAACGTTCGGGACCTGGGCGGGTGGCCGCGCCAATCTCAAAATGGAGGACTTCTATCGGTGGCAACGCCAACGACTGAACATCCTCATGGATGGCAACAAGCCGGTCGGTGGAACTTGGAACTACGACGCGGAAAATCGAGAGCCGCCGCCGAAAGATGGTCGTTCGTGGCCAAGTCCGATTGTCGATCCCCTCGACGCGATCGATGCTCGTGTAATCGCCGACATCGCACGGCGCGCACCCGACGCGTTCGGGTCAGCGTTCGATGGGTTGTGGGCAACGACTCGAACGGGCGCTTTGGCACGGCTTCGGCAATTCATTGATGAGGTATTGCCACACTTTGGCCCGCACGAGGATGCGGTGCTGTCGTCAGAGTGGAAGCTTGCGCACTCGATGTTGAGCCCGTATCTCAACATCGGCCTGCTTCATCCTCGTGAAGTTGTCGAGGCTGCACACGATGCCTTTAACGAAGGACGTATTCCGATCGCCTCGGCCGAGGGTTTCATTCGTCAGATAATCGGCTGGCGTGAGTATGTATGGGGTCTCTATTGGCTATGGATGCCGGAGTATCGAGAGCTGAATGCTCTGAACGCTGATCAACCATTGCCGGTGTCGTTTACAGGTGGCGAAACGCAAATGGCGTGCGTATCGCACACAGTGAAGGCGATTGATGATCGCGCATGGGCTCACCACATTGAACGACTCATGATCTTGGGGAATCTCGCACTCACATCGGGTGTTCGTCCTGGTGCACTCGTGGAATGGATGTGGAAGTCATTCATTGACGGGGCCGAGTGGGTGATGTTGCCGAACGTGATCGGAATGGCGCTGTACGCCGATGGCGGACGGATGTCGACAAAGCCCTATGCCTCGGGTGGTGCGTATATCAACAAGATGAGCGATCACTGCGGTGACTGCCGGTATGACCCTAAAAAGCGAATCGGTGAACATGCGTGTCCGTTCACAACTCTCTATTGGGATTTTTTGGCGCGCAACGAGCCCGCGCTTCGATCGAATCATCGACTCGGCAATCAACTGGGCTCAATGCGCAAACTCAAAGATCTTGACGCCGTTCGTGAACGAGCGGTTGAAGTACGAACGCGTCTTGCCGACGGCTCTCTCTAGAGCATCGCTACCGATTAACTGACTGACGCAACCTCGTAGCCCGCTTCATCGACGGCGGCGCGAACATCGACTTCGGCGATATCGCCGGTCACCGTCACGGTTTTCGCGTCAATGTCCACCAGCGCGCTTTCAACCCCGTCAAGCGGTGCGAGTTCGCCTTCGATGGCTGCCTTGCAGTGACCACAGGAAATGCCGGGAACGGAATAGGTGCGGGTCGTCATGGTTGATCCTTTGCGGGGGAGTGGCGGCGAACGCCTTTAAACCTTCGTAGGCGAAGCGAATTGGTGACCACGAACACTGACGAAAATCCCATCGTTCCGGCGGCGATCATCGGATTCAACACGCCGAATGCAGCAAGCGGAATTGCGGCAACGTTGTAGGCGAACGCCCAGAACAGATTGCCCTTGATGGTCGCAAGGGTTCGGCGTGACAGTGCGATGGCATCGGCAGCTGCTCGGAGGTCACCGCTCACAATGGTGAGATCGCTGGCTTCGATGGCGACATCGGTCCCGGTGCCAATGGCGATTCCGAGGTCGGCCTGAGCGAGTGCGGGCGCGTCGTTGATGCCGTCGCCCACCATTGCGACCATGTGGCCTTGCTCTTGGAGTCGACGCACTTCAGCAACTTTGTCGGCGGGGAGAACTTCAGCCACCACGCGGTCGACGCCAACTTCAGCGCCGATCGATTCAGCGGTGCGACGGTTATCTCCAGTGAGAAGAACAACCTCAAGACCGAGTGCGTGAAGATCGGCAACGGCTTCGGCACTGGTTGGTTTGAGTCGATCGGCGACAACGAGTACCGCTTGAGCGAGAAGCGGGCCGTCGGAATTTTCCGCCCAACCCACGAGGACTGCTGTGCGTCCGGCGGTCTCTGCCAACACCTGAGCATCGGCGAGTTGCTGATCAATGGGTTCGAAGAGCGCAGTGCGGCCAACCCCAACGGTCCATTCGATTCCCGAACTGCTCATGACTTTTGCTGTCACGCCCCTGCCGGGAAGATTCTCAAAGTCTTTAACCTCAGTGCCGGACGCGTCGCCGGGGCGGCGGGATTCGGCACTGGCAACAATCGCTGCGGCAATCGGATGTTCGGAACGAGCCTCAACCGCGGCTGCGAGTCGAAGAGCGGTATCGGCGGTTGTCGTTGGCAGAGCGATGACGTCAACGAGTTCCATGCGACCCTCGGTGAGGGTTCCGGTTTTGTCGAGAACAGCCACATCGACTCGACGGGTCTGTTCAAGCACCTCGCCACCTTTGATGATGATGCCAAGCTGAGCGCCGCGACCAGTGCCGACCATGATCGCTGTAGGTGTGGCCAGACCGAGTGCGCAAGGGCACGCAATGATCAGTACGGCAACCGCGGCGGAGAACGTGTCTTGCGCGGAGTGGCCGGTAACGCTCCATCCGATGATGGTGGCGATAGCGATGCCAAACACGATGGGCACGAAAACGCCGGCGACCCGATCAGCGAGTCGTTGTATCGGGGCGCGCGAACCTTGCGCGTCTTGAACAAGTTTCACGATTTGAGCAAGGGCTGTTTGCTCACCAACTCGTGTTGCCTCAACCACAAGGTGACCATTCGCGTTCACCGTTGCGCCGACAACATCATCGCCTGGTCCAACTTCGACCGGGACTGGTTCACCGGTGATCATTGACATGTCGATAGCGGAGTGACCGTCGACGATGACACCGTCGGTTGCAATCTTTTCTCCCGGCCTCACCACGAAACGAATTCCAACAGTGAGTTCCTCTAACGGAATTTCAGTTCCATCTTCGAGGCGAGCAGTTTTGACGCCGAGTTCAGCAAGTTTTCGAATTGCATCACCGGAACGACGACGAGCGCGTGCTTCAAACCACTTTCCTAGGAGGATGAGCGAAATGATGACACCGGCGGTTTCGAAATAGACGTGAGCAGTGTCAGTCGCCGATGACATTGCAGACATGCCGCTCATTGAAGTCGAACCCGTATCTGCTGCGTGCAAGAACACAAGAGCAAACGTTGACCAAGCCCAGGCAGCCAGAGTTCCCATCGAGACGAGCGTGTCCATCGTGACGGTGCCGTGTCGGAGGTTGATCGCCGCAGCGCGGTGAAACCCCCAACCGCTGTAGAAGACCACGGGCGTCGAGAGCGCAAAGGCGACCCACTGCCAGTTGGTGAACATGAACGCTGGAATCATCGAAATGAGCAGTAGTGGGATCGTGAGCACGGCTGCGAAGATCAATCGAATTCCAAGAGTTCTGGAATAGTCGGCTTCGGCTTCGTTGTGACGATCAACGGCGGGGACGTGATAGCCGAGCGATTCGATTTTCTCGGCAAATGTAGTTCGCCCAGTGAGTGACGGGTCGAAATGAACGGTGGCGCGCGCCGCCGCAAGGTTCACATCGGCCTGAGCGACGCCCTCGAGTTTTCCAAGCCCCTTGCTTATGCGAGTCGCACACGCGGCGCAGGTCATTCCCTCAATGGGAAGATCAATGCGCTCAAGCGATGAAGGATTACTCGCATTCACCATCGCTTCAGGATACGGCGACTTCGTCGTTGTGCATCACCGTGTTGGTCGCACCATGCTCAGAACTATTCCGTTCGGCGTTGTCTCGCTTAGCGAATGGTCGTATTTGTAGCCCTCGGGATGGCGGAACTTTGTGAGCGCCTTCGGATCGTCAGCGCCGGTTTCAAGGATGTATCGAACGAGTGCGCCTTTTAACAATTTGTTCCAATGATTGACCGTAGTGAAAGTTCGTTCGCCCTTTACGGGAGTTCCCTCGTCGAGAAACTTCACCGAGAACATCGCACCTGGAGTTTTGGCTGTGCTTTCGACGGAACCAAACGGAGCCCACGCACCGTCATGTTCTTTTGGCAACAGATTCCAGACGACTGCCCCAGCAACTGATTGTTCAAGTGCTGGTGTGATCGATTCACGCCACCAGGTCGAGAGCTTTCCGACCGGGGCGAGTGTTGCTCCCATCTTCAGTTTGTAATCAGGGATCATGTCGTCGGGACGCACGACACCCCATAGTCCACTGAAGAGCAGAACTTGTTTGTTCAATCGTTTGCGATCGCGTGCTGACAGCGAGTCAACATCAAGTGCGTCGTAAAGCACGCCCGTGTAGCGCTCAATCGCCGGCATGGTTGGCGTCGTCATGACTGCAAGGTTCGCTGCGGTTGCTGATGCAAGCGCAGTGCCCTTAACACCCAGCAATTTTGATCGTGTTGCTTCAGAGCCATTCATCGCAGCAGTGAGAGCAGAGCGAACCGCTGTGCGCTGTTTTTCAAGTTGAGGAAACGAGAGCCCTGAGATCTTGAGTTTGGGGCCACTGCCGCCCTCGGCTTTACCTTCCGAAGGGGGCAGGAGAATCACTGGTGTCGTTGCCATTGCTCCATCCTGCCTGACGATGAACGGTGTATGGACGAAGTGCGAATTCACTGCGCCTGCACAAACCGATAGGGCCAAATCAGGCCTCAGATGGTAGAAAGGGGGCTGTCTTGTCGACCAAACGTCGGCGTCGATATCTCAAGGAGGTGACCCCTATGCCAGCAAGCGAGCCCCCAAGTACGTGCTTTCTGTCGTACGTCGCCTTCTTTGCTTCCAACTGAGAGTCTTCGTGATTCGGATTCAGTGAGGTAGAGCGGGCGTGGTCCGTCCGTTTTCTAGTCCTGGAGTCGGTTATGCCGCAGACCCTCAATGCACCGCGTGCCATTGCGCAACGCCGTAAACAACGAACAAAGCGTCTTCTTGCCCTCGAGGCTGTTGCCGAGTCCCTGCTTTCTGTGTCGGGACTCACTGGCGCGCCGGTTGTGCATTCCTCAGGCATCGAAGTCGGCCGGTTGGTCGACCTCGTTGTCCGATGGGAAGGCGAGCCCTATCCGCCCCTCACTGGCCTCGTCGTTCGCGTTGGTCGACAGCTCACATGGGTTTCGGCCGACAAGATCGGCGAGATGGAGCAACGCCGTGTAGTTCTGCGATCGGCCAAAGTCGATCTCCGTCAGTTCGCTCGCCGTGACAACGAAGTGAAACTTGTCGACGACGTCATTGACCATCAGATGGTTGATGTTGATGGAGTTCGAGTCTTTCGCGCAGCGGATCTGTTTCTTGCGCGCGTTGGCGGCGGCTACCGCTTGGTGGGTGCCGATGTTGGGTTCTCAACCTTGTTGCGCCGTCTTGGTCCCGCCCGTTGGCGAGTGCGTCCGCATCCAGATCGAGTGATTGACTGGGCCGCTATTCAGCCGTTCTCCGATCCGGGCGAACCCGTGCGTTTGAGCCGCGCCAATAGCGAACTTCGTCGGCTTCGCCCTGGCGAGCTCGCGGATCTTCTTGAGGAACTCGGTCGATCACAGCGCCAAGAACTTCTTGCTGCCCTCGACGCTGAGACCGCAGCCGACGCGCTTGAAGAAATGGAGCCAGACGAACTGGCAGTGCTCCTTCGTGATGCAGATCCCGCGCAAGCAGCAGCTCTGCTTGCGGAAATGGAGCCCGATGAAGCCGCCGAGGCTCTTCGAGATCTCGATGATGAAACTCGTGAAGAGCTGTTGTCGGCGATGGACCAAGAAGATGCTGCGGTTCTCGTTCGTTTGGTTGGGTACGACGAAGAGACTGCAGGTGGCCTCATGACCACTGCACTCTTTACGTTCGATGCCGACCTGACTGTTACTGCAGCGCGTCAATTACTTGAGGAAGCGGAAGACATCGCGCGACTGGAATCAATTCTCGTGCTCGATGGCGATGGCACATTGCTTGATGACATCTTGATGATCGACCTGTTTATGGCTAAGCCCGAAGACACGCTTCGTTCCCTTATCGGTACGCCTTGGCCGGTCACCGTCACTGTGGAAGCCCCGATCGAAGATGTGATCGAGTCATTCGTTGAGAACCGTGGTTCCTCGATCGTTGTCGTCGATGATGACGGACGTCCGATCGGGCGAATCCTTGCTGACGATGTGGTCGACGCACTTATTCCGCAACACGATTCCAGCCGTCGACCCTTTGCTCGACTGCTCGCGTGACCTGACCTGTTATGGCCGAGTCCACCAACGATCCCATGAAGGCATCTGGCGCGCGTACGCCCGCGCCCAAACGACGCCGTCGTTGGATGATTTGGCTCGCCGTTCTTGGCCCAGGGCTCATTGCGGCTAACGCGGGTAACGATGCCGGTGGTATTGCGACCTACGCGTCGGCCGGTTCGCAATTCGGTTACCGAACCCTTTTCGTGATGATGCTGGTGACAATCGCTCTCGTGATTGTGCAGGAAATGTCTGCACGACTGGGCGCACACACCGGCGAAGGGTTGATGTCGCTTATTCGCGAGCAATTCCCGCTGCGCGCTTCGACATTCGCCATCGTTTGTTTGCTTATCGCCAATCTCGGGCTTGTTGTTTCCGAATTTGCCGGAATTGGCGCGGCATTCGAACTCTTCGGAGTTTCCCGCTACATCTCGATTCCATTTGGAGCGCTGGCGATTTGGGCCGTCGTCGTCTTCGGTAATTACCGCTATGCCGAACGAGTCTTCCTGTTGTTGGGGCTGGCGTTCATTACCTATCCGATTGCTGCGATTCTCGGAAAGCCAGATTGGGGGGCGGTTGTAAGCAACACCCTGATTCCGCACATGTTGGGAACAAAGGAATTCCTGTTTCTTGTTGTTGCACTCATCGGCACAACCATCACTCCTTACATGCAGCTGTATCAAGCCGCAGCCGTTGCCGATAGCGGGCGCGGTCCCGACGAGTATCGAATGGTTCGTATCGACACGATTACCGGTGCACTCTTCGCCAACTTCATTTCGATGGCCATCATCATTGCGACTGCTGCCGCAATTGGTGGCACCGGAGTATTGCTATCGGCGAAGGACGCGGCCCAAGCACTTGAACCTGTTGCTGGGTCAGCCGCGGAAGTTCTCTTCGGCATTGGACTTCTTGGTGCATCAGCTCTGGCTGCTGCGGTCGTTCCGCTGGCAACCTCCTACGCCGTTGCAGAAGCGGTGGGAGTCGAGCGTTCCGTTTCAAAGACTTTCCGTGAAGCGCCATTGTTTATGGGACTGTTCACCGCATTGATCGTGATCGGTGCTGCAGTGGCGTTGGTTCCGGGCAACTTGATTTCGCTGCTCATCAACATGCAGGTAGTCAATGGCTTAATCACGCCAATCATCTTGATCTTCATCTTGATCTTGGCGAACCGACGATCAGTGCTGGGCAACGCAGTGAACGGACCAAAGTTCCGCCTTGCTGCACTCGTCTGCGTGGTTGTCATCGCAACTCTTGCCGTTGTGGTGTTGCTACAAACGATTGCTGGTTGGCTCGGGCTTTACTGACGGCTCGCTCAGGCGGGGTGCGCACACTGCAGTCGGGGTGGAATTCGCCACTCGGGCATTTGTGGCAATCTCACGTCGTGGATTACTTGCGGATTTGGGCCGACGAAGATGGTGAGAGTCACTTCGAAGACGTCACGCTCGACCGTGTGGTGAACCCGGCCGAACGAGGCGTGGCTGAACTTTGGGTTTCTCCTGGCGTTGATGTCGATCGTGTGCAGTTCCTTACCGTGCAAGCAGTGGACCAGGTGCCGGCTGCGCACAATGCCCCGCGGCGACAGTTCGTAGTTTTCCTTGATGGATGGGTGCGGATCACCACAAGCGATGGCGAAACGCGAACGTTGCCGGCTGGTTCCGTGGTGCTGGCCGAGGACGAACACGGCAAGGGTCACGTCACCGAACTCGAACCAGGGGTTAGGCGAGTACTGCAGATTCCTCTGGATTCCGAAGAAGTCCTCGGATAAGCGTGACCAAGAGTTTGTTATACGTTTCGTCCGTGTCGGCGAAGACGGACATTTCTAAGAGTTCAAGAGCAACGGCCCCATGACAGCTGGCCCAAATTTGTTGGGCGATTAATTCAGAATTATTCGGGAGAAATTGATTTGTGTCGATCGCACGTTGAACACCGGTTCTGAGTTCCTCAAAAGATTGGGCGGCAGCGAGAAATGAATCCTCAGATGCTTCGAACCCGGGTACAACACGAAGAAACATGACTGCGTAGGTTTCCGGGTTTTCAAGCGCAAAGGTGCGATACGCAAGACCCATCTCATACAAAGAGGTAACCGGGTTTTGTGACTTCGAGTTTCGATGCAAGACATCTGCAAACTCCCTGAATCCATGTTCGAACACCGCATCAAAGACGCCATGCATGTCGCCGAAATGGTTATAGATGCTCATCGGGGCCACGCCTGCTTCTGACGCGAGGCGCCGCACCGTGACCGTTTCTGCGCCGTCTGATCCGATGATTCGAAGGGAAGCCTCGACCACGGCACTGGTCACGTCGAGGGAAGGTGTCCGGTGTCGTGGGACCCGTGGTGGGGAAGGCTTCGCTGTGGCCATTGCTTCAAGTATAGGTCAGTATTCCACACTTGTGGATTGTTGATCTATAATTGATGATCTTCGCCTGAACCTCTTTGGAGTCCATCATGAATTCAGAAACCATTTATCGCCGTCGCTGGTGGATTCTTGTTGTGCTCGCCCTCAGCGTGTTTCTCGTGGTTGTCGACAACACGATCGTGAATGTGGCGCTTCCGACATTGAGTCGAGATCTCAACGCGTCTACGACTGATCTTCAGTGGATCGTCGATGCCTACAGCCTCGTGTTCGCCGGACTCCTTCTTGCCGCCGGCGGTTTGGGCGATCGCATCGGTCGCAAGGGCACAATGCAGGCTGGGCTCGTGATCTTCGCTGCGACATCGGTCGTCGCGGCATTCTCAACCAGTTCGGGACAATTGATTGCTTCTCGTGCCGCTATGGGTATCGGCGCAGCTTTGGTGTTTCCTGCAACGCTCGCCATTCTCACCAATGTCTTCACCGATCCGACGGAACGAGCGAAGGCGATCGG
>JAPLAE010000008.1 GCA_026393455.1 Actinomycetota bacterium | reverse complement strand
GCTTCGGCGCAATTCGCTACGCGATAACCGACATGATGAATGCCCGGGCCACCGCGAGTGTTGAGCCACTTCGCGACGGTTGAATCTTCGCGAGTGGGCGTGAGAAGTTGTACGTAGCTTTCGGCGACCTTGAGAAGCGCTTCTTCAACGCCATCGCTTTCGACAACTTCGCGATGGTCGACAACGGCACCGAATGTTTCGCGGTAGTAATCGATTGCTGCGCCGAGATCGGGGACAGCGATAGCGATGTGATCGATCTCGGTTAGTAGCGGCTTCTGGTTCGCTGCAGCTTCGCTCATTTGAACTCCTGATTCTTCTTCGCCGGGACGGCGTGCGGTGATGGCCATTGGTCGTGTTGTTCGTTATGCGCCGTGACGACGGAACGCCGTGATGCGGTCCTCGCCGACCTTGGCGCGGAACTCGGGGTCGTCAATGCCAAGGCCTTCTGATGGCGCAAGGCACAACACGCCGATCTTGCCTTCATGCAGATTCTTATGGACTTGGTAGGCCGCTTCACCGGTCTGTTCGAGCGGATAAACAGCCGAAAGGATGGGTTGAATCTTTCCTTCGCAAATGAGCTGGTTCGCAGCCCATGCTTCGGCGTAGTTCGCGAAATGCGAACTGATGATGTTCTTTAACTTCATCCAGAGATGACGGTTGTCGTATTCGATCATGAAGCCACTGGTTGCAGCACACGTGACGATGGTTCCGCCGCGAGCAGCAACGAACACTGAGGCGCCAAAGGTTTGGCGACCTGGGTGTTCAAACACGATGTCGACATCGCGACCGATCATTGAGCGAATGTCTTTGCCCAGTCGACGCCATTCTGTCTCGTCTTGGGTGTGCTCGTCGGCCCAGAACTTGTAGTTGGATGCACGACGATCGATGACGTGCTCAACGCCGAGGTCGTTCAGCAGTCCAACCTTTTCTGGGGATGACACAACACCGACCGGGGTGCCTCCACCATTGAGGATGTACTGGACGGCGTAACCGCCGAGGCCACCCGACGCGCCCCAAACAAGAACGGCATCGCCTTGTTTCATTTGAGCGGCATTCCGGCTGACGAGCATTCGGTAACTCGTGGAGTTGCACAACGCGTTGACTGATGCTTCTTCCCACGAAAGATGAGCGGGCTTGGGCATGAGCTGATTTGCTTTGACCACCGAAAGTTCGGCAAGGCCGCCGTAGTTGGTTTCGAAACCCCAAATGCGTTGGTTATCACCGAGCATTGAATCGTTGTGGCTTGATGGGTCCTGATCGTCGACATGGTTGCAATGCACAACGACTTTGTCGCCGACTTTCCACTTACGCACTGCGCTGCCAACTCGCAAGACAACACCCGATGCATCGGAACCGACAGCGTGGAACGGTTGGTCGTGGCGTGCTCCCCAGTAACTCTCTTTGCCGAGACGCTTGAGAAAGCCAAATGTGGACACCGGTTCAAAGATTGATGACCACACGGTGTTGAAGTTGATTGAACTTGCCATGACCGCGATTACTGCTTCGTCGGGGGCGAGTTCGGGCATAGCGATCTCTTGGAGATGAAGTGCCTGACGTGGGTCCTTGTCTTCTGACTCCATGCCGTCGAACATCGTCTGCTCGGATGCGAGAACGACGGTGGCCTTATAGGACTCGGGCAGGGCGATGGCTGCGAGTTCCTCGCCGGGGGCACCCTGGAGAATGGCATCAATGATCTGTTGCATGAGGCGGCACGCTACCGGGCCTGATGGCGCTGAGGCCATGCGGCCCGGGTGCCCTGAGTCCATGCGGTGACCGTGGTTACCGGCGGGTACAGTTCTGGCCCGGGACATCGCCGTCCCTCCAGCCGATTGTCTGTCTGAGTGATCTGCTGGGAACGATTCCTCTTGGAGGTTCAGACATGGCTGGTTCGGTCATTCTCGCTGGCGCTCGTACGCCTATTGGCAAGCTTTCTGGCTCATTGGCCGGATTCGAAGCCACTGATCTCGGTGCACTTGCCATCCGCGCTGCACTTCAGCGTGCTGGGCTCACCCCGGAACAGGTTGACTACGTGTTCATGGGTCAGGTGCTGCTCGGCGGTGCTGGTCAGATGACTGCACGTCAGGCATCAACCAAAGCTGGCATTCCCATGTCGGTTCCTTCGACCACCGTCAACAAGGTGTGCCTCTCGGGTCTCAATGCAATTCATCTTGCCGACCTCTACATCCAGTCCGGCGAGGCCGACATCGTTGTCGCCGGCGGTATGGAGTCGATGACCAACGCTCCGTATCTCATGCCTGGAGCTCGCGCTGGTTTGCGCATGGGCGACAGCAAAGTCATCGACTCAATGATGTTCGACGGACTGTTCTGCGCCATCGACCAATTGGCAATGGGCGCTGGCACCGAGAAGTACGCAGCCACTGCCGGCATCAGCCGCGAATCACAGGACGCGCTCGCCGCACTTTCACACGCCCGCGCCGTGAAGGCACAAGCTGAAGGATTTTTCAACGACGAGATCGTCAACGTCGAGATTCCGCAGCGCAAGGGCGACCCCAAGTTGTTCTCCGTCGACGAAGGTGTTCGCGCGGAATCTACCTACGACTCTTTGAGTGGCCTTCGCCCGGCATTCGATAAGGCCGGAAACATCACCGCTGGTAACGCTTCGCAGATTTCCGATGGTGGCGCAGCTGTCATCGTTGCGTCAGAAGCGGCTGCTGAACGACTTGGCATTATGCCGCTCGGTCGCATCGTTGGATATGGCCAGGTTGCCGGTCCCGATGCATCGCTGCTCGATCAGCCCGCCAATGCGATCAACAACGCGCTAGATCGGGTTGGCATGAAGGTCAGCGATCTTGACCTCTTCGAATTGAACGAAGCATTCGCTGCGGTTGGAGTTGCTTCAATGGCGAAACTTGGCATCACCGACGAAATCACCAATGTCAATGGTGGCGCAATCGCACTTGGTCATCCCATTGGCATGTCGGGCACGCGTGTTGCCCTGCACCTCTTGATGGAACTCAAGCGTCGCGGTGGTGGCAAGGGCGCTGCTGCACTTTGTGGCGGCGGCGGTCAGGGCGACGCCATCTTGCTGGAAACGATCTGAGTTAGTCGACGTCGCGGCGTCCCTCGAGGGCGCGGCCGAGCGTGAGCTCGTCTGCGTACTCGAGGTCGCCACCGACAGGAAGTCCGCTGGCAATTCGTGTGACGCGAATGCCGAGTGGTTTGAGCAAACGTCCCAAGTACATCGCGGTTGCTTCACCTTCGATGTTGGGGTTCGTGCAAAGAATGACTTCTTCGATGCCTTCGGGCTCGATACGTACGAGCAGTTCTTTCACGCGTAATTGATCGGGGCCGATGCCTTCGATCGGGCTGATTGCACCTTGAAGGACGTGATAGCGCCCGCGGTATTCGCCGGTCTTTTCAACTGCAACGATGTCGCGAGGTTCTTCAACGACGCAGACCACGCCTGCCTCTCGACGAGAGTCGCTGCAGATTCCGCAAGAGTCGCCTTCGGACACGTTGAAACATGTCGTGCAAAAGCTGACGCGTTCTTTCACGATGAGAATGGAATTGGCTAACCGAGTGGCGTCCTCGGTGGGCATCTTGAGCAAGTGAAACGCGATGCGTTGCGCTGATTTCGGGCCAACACCAGGAAGGCGACCGAGTTCGTCGATGAGATCCTGAACTGGACCGGCGTAGATGCTCACTCGTGATCGCTCGATTGAGGTGTATCGATCTCAATGACGTCGTCAGGTGCTCCGAAAAGACCAAGTGCTTCGAGATCGGCAAGACCGCCGAGATCACCCAGGTCGGGCATGGCTGCGTTCTGAAATGGCCCGAGTACTTCTTCTTGCATCGCATCGATTTGCGCGAGTGCATCGTGAAATGCGGCTAGCACAAGATCTTCGAGCATGGCGACGTCGGAAGGGTCGACAGCTTCGGGAGAAATCGAAACGTTAAGCACCTGCAAACCGCCGGTGACGCGAATTGCTACGGCGCCACCACCAGCTTGACCGACGAACTCGCGAGTAGCGGCGTCGGCGCGAGCTTGCTCAAACTGCTGTTGCATAGCCATGGCTTGGCTAAGCATCGAGCCGAGATCGAATTGGTCAGACACGTGGGCTCCCGCAGGGGCGATGGGGTAGGGAATCAGTTTTCGTCGATGAGTTCGGCGCCGGGGAAGACCGCCGCAATGCGATCAGCACCGGCAGATGATGCGCCTCTGGCATTTCTGAGGTCGTCGAGATCGATGGATTCATCGACGGGATTTTCGTCGGTTGCAGCCCGCCGCGCCGCAGCGACACTTCGAGGTGCAGATGGATCGGGTGCTGAACCATCGACAACAAGGCGGATGGAAACCGGGGCGCCGAAGTGTGCCGCTAATGCAGTTTCAACTTCGGAACGACATTCCTCACAGCGAACCGCATGCGGTTCATTGGGCAATCCAAAGACGGCGACACCATCGACAACGTCGACCCAATGCCCACCTGAGAATCGAGCACGAGAGCGCTGGGGCAGCGAGGGCAAAAGTGTGTCGCTCCAGTTGCTCGTGAGATCGATAAGCGCCGGCATGGCCCCACCGGTAGGAGCAGGTGCAGTCGGAGCGCTTGGCGCCGCTTCAACGATCGGCTCAGGGGTGAGTTCTGCGATGGGTTCGGCAACCGGTTCAGATGCCGGTTCAGGTAGTGGTTCAGCGACTGGCGCTTTGGCAGCGCTGGGGGCCGCGGTCGCGCCGGGACGACCAGGACGTGCGGGACGGCTCGGTGGGCGAGTCGCGGCGCGACTTGGTCGAACTGGTTCTTCGCCACCCGTTCGGCGGCGAAGTTCCTCGCGAGCAACATCGGCGGGACGACTGCCAGCTGCCGGCATCGGACTGGAATCGACCTGATCGTCGTCGGTGTCGTCGGCGATGGGAGGTGGAAGCGCGTTCGGCCGGGCCGGGCCGGGGGCCTTGTGTGCCGCATCGGTCGAAACGACGACGCCATCGCGTTCGAGTCGTGAAATGCGATCGGCGAGTGATGACAACGAGACATCGGCATCGTCGCGAGTGAGTCGAACTAGCGCGACTTCGAGTGGGATGCGCGGATCGAGAGCATCTTGAATGCCCACGAATGCTTCGCCGAGTGCTTCAAGCGCGCGAGTTGCACCGGCAGCACCGAGACGTCGGCCTTGTTCGGTAGCGCGAGCACGGTCGGTATCGGTGAGGCGAGAAAGGTCGGCACCAACCGAGGCAAGGAATACATCGCGTAACCGTGCAATGAGAGCTTCGCCGAGAACACGCGGGTTGCGCCCGCGCGAGAGTGCACCCTCGACAGCAATAAGAGCCCGACCGGTGTCGCGTTCACAAAGTGCTTCGACAAGTTCATCGACGGCATCTTCGGAATCGGGAATTCCGCCAGCGGCAACAACACGATCGAGCGCAGAGAGCGTGTCGCGAGCAGAGCCAGCTCCGACGCGCAAGACATAGGAGCGACCTTCAGCTGACAATTCAAGACCAGCATCGGTGACGACGTAGTCGACAAGGCCTTCAAGACCGGCGGCCGATAGCAGGTGCACTTCGAAATGCTGTGTGCGGCTCCGAATGGTCGGAAGAACTTTCTGAGGGTCGGTGGTTGCCAACACGAAGATGACGTGCGATGGCGGTTCTTCAAGTGTCTTCAACAGTGCATTCGACGCGGCAGTCGAAAGCATGTGGACCTCATCGAGGATGTACACCTTGTAGCGACCAGGCGTGGCGAGTGACGCGCTTGAGATGAGATCGCGAATTGAATCGACGCCGTTATTGGAAGCAGCATCGAGTTCGTGGACATCGAAACTGGTTCCCGCATCGATGGAACGGCACGAGTCGCACACACAACATGGCTCGCCCGCTTCGGGATTCTGACAATTGAGAACCTTGGCCAGGATGCGAGCGGTGGAGGTTTTCCCGGTGCCTCGAGGGCCAGAGAAGAGATAGGCGTGGCCCAGGCGATCTTCGGTGACGGCGTTGCGCAACGCGGACACAAGGTGCTCTTGGCCGCGAACCTCACTGAAGCGACTCGGGCGATAGCGGCGATAGAGCGACTGATAGGACATTGGTGGCGAGCCTACCGATCGGCTGGGACTGCCATTGCCCCGATCTGTGGGCAACGGGCAGAAAAAGACCCGCTCTCCCGTGTGACGGTCAGGCGACCTGCGGCACATCGGTGATCCCGTTGAGAGCTGCTGCCTTCCGGCCCTGACTCGATTCGCGGGTTCCGATTGCACAGGACCCGACCGCCACACGCGAGAGCGGGTCGGGAGGAACGATACCCTGTGCACAAATGGATGGTCCCCGGGAGGGGTGCGAGAGCGGCCGAATCGGCACGCTTGGAAAGCGTGTGTGGGGTAACTCACCGTGGGTTCGAATCCCACTCCCTCCGCCAGCAAGTACAGACGAACGCAACGTGATCGGAGACCGAATGGGAGTTGCAACTGACACCCCCGAGTCCTCCGATCACGGGCTTTCTGATTTTGACCTCATGGGCTTGGCCCTTGAAGAAGCAAGGCTCGCCGGCGAGCAAGGTGAAGTGCCGATCGGCGCCGTTGTGGTGATCGATGGCCAGGTCGTTGCTCGTCGTCATAACGAGCGTGAACAGTCACAGGACCCCACCTCGCACGCAGAACTCCTCGCGGTTCGAGATGCTTCAGCAGCCATAGGTTCTTGGCGACTCGAGAATGCCACCGTGGTTGTCACGCTTGAACCCTGCGCCATGTGTGCTGGGCTCATGGTGAACGCTCGAGTTGGCCGAGTGGTCTTCGGAGCGCGTAGCTATGAAAACGGTGCATGCGGTTCGCTGTATCAACTTGGGAGCGATCCTCGACTGAACCACGAGTTCGTGACCGTTGCTGACGTGCGGGCCGAGGAGTGCAGCGAACTGCTCTCTACGTACTTTGCTGGCCTGCGCTGAACTCTTTCTGATCCTCAAGGCGCGTTGGCCCCCTTCGAACAGGGGCAACTAGTGTCGAAGACGGAAAGTTGCCAGAGCGGACGAATGGGGCGGCCTCGAAAGCCGTTGTGGCCTTCGGGTCACCGAGGGTTCGAATCCCTCACTTTCCGCCACCAATGCCGGCGCCTACGGGCGCCGGTGGCGCGTCCGGTGGCGGGAGTGAATGCGCTCGGTGGGTCCTAGCCTGAGCGGACCATGATGCCCAGTTCCCTTCACATGATGATGTCCGGAAATCGCGACGCAATTGCCAATGCATCAATCGGCCGCCGCACCGTGCTTCGGGTGCTTTCTTATGCCCGCCCCTATCGGTGGGCGATCTCTGCATTCGTTTTTGTCATTGTTATTCAGGCCTTGCTTGGACTCATACCGGCATTGCTCTTCCGACAGATCATCGACTCGGCCATTCCTGAAGGAAATCGCGGACTCCTCCATGTCCTCGCCGCCATTGCGATCACCGCAGCAGTGTTCTCGTCCGCCATGTCATTTTTCGAGCGACTCTATTCATCACGCATCGGCGAAGGATTGATTTATGACCTCCGCGTGAAGTTGTTCGACCACGTTTCGGCGATGCCAATTGGTTTCTTTACGCGAACCCAAACCGGCGCACTGATGAGCCGCCTCAATAACGATGTCATCGGCGCACAGCGGGCGGTAACGACAACGCTCGGGTCGGTTGTTTCGAACGTGATTGTGCTCATCACCACGCTTATTGCGATGTTCTATCTGGAATGGCGCCTCACCCTTATTGGCATCTTGGTTCTGCCGATTTTCATTATTCCGGCCAAGCGTGTTGGGCGTCGACTGTCGGCGATCACCCGTCGAGGGTTCGATCTCAATGCCGCAATGAATACGCAGATGACAGAACGCTTTAATGTTTCGGGAGCACTCTTGGTGAAACTGTTCGGTAATCGCAAGCGCGAGACCAAACAGTTTTCCGATCGAGCCGCCGAAGTGCGCGACATCGGCATTCAGAGCGCGATGTACAGCCGAACGTTCCTCATTGCTCTCGCCCTGGTTGGGGCAATCGGAACTGCGCTGGTCTATTGGATCGGTGGGCAACTCGTTATTTCCGATGCCATCACTCTCGGAACCCTGGTCGCATTAGCGGCGCTGGTGACGCGCATCTATGAACCGCTTACGGCGCTTTCAAGTGCTCGGGTCGACATCATGACGGCCCTTGTTTCCTTCGATCGTGTTTTTGAAGTGCTCGATCTGCGTAACTCGCTTGATGACAAAGAAGGCGCAATCGATCTTCCACCGTCAAAGGGTGCGATCGAGTTCGACCACGTTACGTTTCGCTATCCGTCAGGAGCCGAAGAGTCACTGGCATCACTCGAGATCGGCTTGAGCGGTTCGGTTGACGACGGCCCAGGGGCCGAAGTTCTTCACGATGTCTCTGCATCGAT
The DNA here is from genome assembly GCA_026393455.1 of Actinomycetota bacterium. Classification (GTDB taxonomy): domain Bacteria; phylum Actinomycetota; class Acidimicrobiia; order Acidimicrobiales; family Acidimicrobilacustridaceae; genus Acidimicrobilacustris. The sequence goes on along the minus strand of JAPLAE010000008.1, from coordinate 21,000 downwards.
TCTTCCAGGTCAGCTCATTGCTCTCGTTGGTCCTTCGGGTGCGGGAAAGACCACGATGAGCTCATTGGTCCCGCGCTTGTACGACGTTTCCGAGGGTTCGGTGCGTATCGATGGGCACGATGTTCGCGATCTCACCCTCGATTCGTTGCGCAGCGCTGTTGGCGTCGTGTCACAGGATCCTCATCTCTTTCATGACACGGTGGCCGAAAATCTTCGATACGCACGGCCCGACGCGACCGATGCCGAAATCGTGGCCGCGTGTAAGGCCGCCCAAATCCACGATGTCATCGTTGGCTTTCCCGACGGCTACAACACCGTTGTCGGCGAACGGGGCCATCGCCTCTCTGGTGGAGAGAAGCAGCGTTTGGCGATTGCCCGAGTGTTGGTCAAGGCACCAGCCATCGTCGTCCTCGATGAGGCCACGAGTCACCTCGATTCAGAAAACGAATCGCTTGTGCAACAAGCACTTGCAACAGCGCTTAAGGGAAGAACCTCGTTGGTTGTTGCCCATAGGTTGTCAACAATCACCGGCGCCGACCAGATTCTTGTTCTCGAGTCCGGACGCATCGTTGAGCGTGGACGGCATGAAGAACTGTTAGCAGCCGAGGGTTTGTATGCCGACCTCTATCGCACGCTGGTTCGTCAAGACCTCGAAGGCATCGACGTCTAAACGACTAACCGTTTGCGAGGGCCGCTCGTAATCGGGGAAGTACTTCTGCCCCCAACACTGCAATCTGCTCTCGAGCGGCTTCGGCCGCGATGCCGGGCGCATGAATTCGCAGGTTGATGCACGTGGTGTTCGTGGTTCGCAGAGCGTCAGCGAGTTCTTGCGCGAGTGCGGCGCCGTCATCACCACAGATCCATCCGTTATCTCGCCAATGAGAGAGTGCCTCGGTTGTGGAATAGCTCTGGTACACCTCGAACTGCGCTTCGAATGCTTCTTTCGGTGGCGGTCCTAACCACACGCGGCGAATGAGAATGCGCGGGGCTGTACCGCCGGCCTCGACATAGGCATCGGAAAGTGTTCGTAGGCGATCGGGGTTACTCCCGCCGTCGTAAATGACTCCCGCTCCAGCGGCGGCCGATCGGCGCACTGCGGCGGGGCTCATCGCGGTGCTGATCACGGGGATCGGCTGCGTTGTGAGTTCGCGCAACGCTCGGTCTCCGTCGATGACGCCGAGTTCGCGACCAGAAAGCATCTCGACGAGGCGAGGAAGATCGCGTTTGAAAACATCGACCGCTGTGCTTTGGTCGATGTCCATTGCTTCAAAGTCGAGCGGCAACGAACCCGAACCAACACCGATGCCGACTCGACCGGGGAAGCGCGCGTTCAGCCACGCAACTTCTTCGGCCAACATCGCAACCGGGCGCAATGGCAAGAGCACCGGACAAGCCGCCGCCCATCCTTGTGACATGGAAGCGAGTTGAAAGCCGGTGGTCTGCAACGGGTTCGGCAGGTAGCCAGCGAACCCTCCATGGTGTTCCGATGTCATAACCCCATCGAAACCAACGTCAGCGGCGATCGCCGCTTGCGTGCACAACTGATCGACGATGGAGATCGCATCGAGTTCGTTGTGGGGGTAAAGGCGAAGGGAGATCGAACCATCGGCAAACACGGCGGTGGAGTCGGATCGTTGAGCCATCCCCGGAGGATACGACCCCGGGAATGCGGACGCTGGGGTGTGGCTCGTCCTACGCTCCGCCCATGGCATCTTCAGACCTGACTGAGATCGTGGAACGACTGTGGGCGCATGAACAGATCCGTCAACTGGCTTCGCACTACGCCATTGCCGTGGACTCCCGCGATCTCGATGCACTCATTTCGCTTTTTGTCGAAGACGTTCGGGTTGGAAGAGACACCTTCGGCCGCGATGCGTTACGTGCATCGTTTGCTGAATCCCTAGGTGCAATCGGAATCTCGATGCTGAATGTGGGGACTCACGCAATTGATTTGGTTGATGCCGATCACGCAACTGGTCAGGTGTATTGCCATGCACAGATCCAAGACGGCGAGCGCTGGATTCATCAATTCATCCTTTATCGGGACACCTACGAGCGACGCGACGGTCAGTGGCTCTTCGTTCGCCGCATCCATGAACTTTGGTACGGCGAAGAAGCGCCGAGTTCACCGTTGTCATTGCCGGCCGCCGAGTGGCCGAAGAATCACGACGGGCTGGGTACGGTGCCCGATTCATGGCCGTCGTGGACAACGTTTTGGGCCAATCGCGCGTAAGCGGATCCCGTCGTTACTCCCGGCGCATTCCTCTTCGATCGCTAGCGTGACGATATGAGAGTTGCGTTTGTGACCACAGTTGATCTCGACGCGATTCATGACGACGTCGACCTTCCATTGCAACTCATCGCCTTTGCCAATGCCGGAATCGACCTTGTTCAAGCGGCATGGGAAGACGAAACGGTGGCGTGGGATTCGTTTGATCTGATCGTCGTTCGAAGTCCATGGAATTACGTCGAGAAGCTGGACCCGTTTCGAAAATGGCTCGGTGATCGGAGCGGTCTGACGATGTTTCACAACCCCGTCGAACTCATCGAATGGAATATCGACAAGCGCTATCTCGCTGATCTTGCCCATCAAGGGGTGACGATCGTTCCGACTGCCTTTGTCGATTCGATCGAAGAGTTTCATTCGGCGGCGCAATCTTTTGGCAGCGCGGAGATTGTGGTGAAACCTTCGGTGTCAGCAGGGAGCCGGTTGACGGGTCGCTATCTGAAGACTGATCGGGCGGCCGAAGTGCTGGCGAGTGAAATCTTGGCCAAGGGTCTGACGACGATGGTTCAGCCGTTCGCAGCGCGGATCGACGCTGAAGGTGAAATCGGAACGGTGCTGTTCGACGGGATGATTTCCCACTCGTTCAACAAAGCAGCGTTGCTCGCTGAAGGCGGTCAGCTCGTGGGCGGTGAGTATCAGGAGCAGATCACGTCAGTACAAACTCCCGACGATGTTCTGGTCGTTGTCGATGCTGCAGCGTCGGCGGCAACCGGGGTTGCTCGCGAGGCCGGTTGGATCTCGAAGGATCAGCAACTTCTCTATGGCCGATACGACGTGGTCCGACTCGACGACGGTTCGCCCGCACTTCTCGAAGCGGAACTCTTCGAGCCCTGTTTCTTTTTGCCAACCGACGTAGCTGCCGCCGATCGATTCGTTGGCGCTGTTCTTCGTCGACTGAGGACCTAGTTCACGAAGAGCTGGCGAGAGTGCCGCCAAAGATCTGCCAGGCGAGTGCGCTCTTCGCAACAAGGCTGAGTACGAGGTACACCTTTTCGCCGTAGAGATAATCGGCGAACTTTCCCTTACCTCGGTACTGCAGCCATTGATTGAGAGCGAAGCAGTTGAACAAGAGGAAGAGCGAAATCACGATTCCGTAAACGAACGGTGGTACTCCATCGGCATTCACAGGAACTCCGTTGATCATCGTGTTGTCGGTTGCTGAAGTGATGAGCCCGATGACGATCGCGATCCACGGGATAATCCCAGCGATGCAACCAAAAATGAATGGCAACCAATTCACTGATTCGCGATTGCGGTTGACCTGCTCCATGACAAGACCGAAAAGGATCATCGCGGCGTTCACGCCGAAGATGGCGATGATGGCGTAGAGGTTGTTAATGCCATTCAAGAGTGCAATCAGCACGATCATGATTGACGCGCTCGCGGAGTATTCGATCCAGCGTGCGTAGTTGATTCCCTGGAGCAAGTTGCGCTCATACCAAGAACGCAATGGAGTCACTGAGGTCAGCAAGTGATCGCCGGCGGCAAGAAACAAGAAGAGCGCGATGGCGATCGGAAAGTTGAAGTCGAAGAAATGCTTGGTTACCGAGAGCGATCCTTCGCCGCCGGGCGGGCCGGTCATGACCGTTGCGACGATCGGAATGGCAAAGGAGGTGCTCAGAACAAGGATGAGGATGCCTTGGACAAGATGCAACCCACCAATACCGATGTTCCATTTGCGAAGGTTGACGAGACGTTCTGTTTGATCAGCCATGGCTGGAGAGTATGCCGTCACTGAAGGAAAGGGGTGGTTTCTTCGCCGAGGAGTCTCGGTATGGTGAACAATGACCCCATGCAGGTACATCTGGTCGACGGCACCTATGAACTCTTTCGCCACCACTTCGCGCTCCCATCGCGCGTAAATGACGATGGCATGGAAGTCGCAGCAACTCGCGGCGTGGTGATGTCGATGTTCAACATGCTCGATGAAGGGGCGACCCACGTTGGCGTTGCGACAGATCGCACGGTGGATTCTTTCCGCAATGCCATGTGGGATGGCTACAAATCGGGTGAAGATCTTGATCCTGAATTAGGTAATCAGTTTCCGTTGCTCGACGAAGTGTTGGATGCTGCTGGTTTCACCGTGTTCTCAATGATCGAACACGAAGCCGACGATGGCATGGGTTCGGCAGCTGCACGAGCTGCAGCCGATAAAAGTGTGGATCAGGTGCTCATCTGCACTCCAGACAAAGATCTTGCCCAGTGTGTGGTCGGAAGTCGTGTGGTGCAATTCGATCGTCGCAAAGGCCAGATGTTTGATCACGATGGCGTGATCAAGAAGTTTGGCGTTCCACCGGAATCGATTCCCGATTACCTCGCATTGATGGGCGATGCATCGGATGGGTTCCCGGGTTTGCCTGGTTGGGGGGCAAAGTCAGCATCAACAGTTCTCGGGCGCTATCTGCACATCGAACATATTCCGGCTGACCCCGAGAACTGGGATGTTCAGGTGCGAGGCGCGGCGAAACTGGCGGCAACGTTGCAGGAACAGATGGACCTTGCGATGTTGTTTCGCAAGATCGCCACCGTTGTTACCGATGCGCCGACGTTCACAAAGGTCGAAGAACTTCGCTGGACGGGACCGCAAGCAACCTTTGCAGAAGTGGCAGCACGCATCGATGCGCCACGTCTTGTCGAACGGGCCCAGAAGTTGGCCCAGACGCGACACTGACCGGCCCTTAGGCCGGTCAGTCGTCAGTTCTGGTGGCAGCGCCAATGGGCGCAAACCTCAGGAATCGGTCTTGTCGGTGGTCTCTGTGGCCTTGGCGTCGGTCGCCTTGGACTCGGGAGCGCCTTCCTTAAGGCCCTTTTCAAACTCACCCTTGGCCGAACCGAGCGATCGGGCGAGTTTCGGAAGTTTGGCGCCACCGAAAAGCAGGGCGATGATTGCGAGGACGATGACAATGTCCCAACCGATGATTTCAGCGAGCACCATGTGGTGTCCTTCCTGCGCCGAGAGCGGCGATGACGGGCTTATGACACAAGGCTAGACCGCCGAACGAGTTTGCGGGTTATCGGTCAGGGGACGGGCGCATTCCGGTGGCTAACCGTGGGCTGGGTAGTGTTGGCGCCATGTCTGAACACCCAATGACCGAGCGCCTGGCCCAACTGGCCGAGCTCAAAGAACAAGCCCTTCACGCCGGTTCGGAGCGTTCGGTTGAACGCCAGCATTCCAAGGGCAAGATGCTTGCCCGCGAGCGCCTCGACTATCTCTTAGACGAGGGTTCGTTCCACGAACTCGACATGCTCGCTCGCCACCGTGCCCATGAAAGTGGCATCGAAGAGCGTCCGTACACCGATGGTGTTGTCACCGGATGGGGAACGATCGACGGTCGCAAGGTGTTTGTGTTCTCGCAGGACTTCACCGTCTTCGGCGGCGCACTTGGCGAGGTCTTCGCCGAAAAGATCCACAAGGTTATGGACCTCGCTCTCTCTGTTGGAGCTCCGCTTATCGGTCTGAACGATGGTGCTGGTGCTCGTATTCAGGAAGGCGTGGTGTCGTTGGCCAGTTACGGCGGCATCTTCCATCGCAATGTTCTTGCATCGGGTGTTACTCCACAGATCTCCGTAATCCTCGGCCCATGCGCCGGTGGTGCGGTGTACAGCCCCGCAATGACCGATTTCATCTTCATGGTCGATGAAACCTCGCACATGTTCATCACCGGCCCCGATGTTGTGAAGACCGTGACCGGCGAAGAAGTCACGCTCGAAGAACTTGGTGGTGCGAAGTCGCACGCGAGTAAATCGGGTGTGGCCACATTCGTTTCTCCGGACGAGAAGTCCTGTCTCGACGACGTGAAGTATTTGTTCTCGTTCCTTCCTTCGAACAATCTCGAGACCGCTCCAACGATGCCGACCGGCGACGATCCGCAACGTAGCTGTCCCGAACTGGTCGACATCATGCCGGCTAGCCCGAATATTCCTTACGACATGAAGAAGGTCATCGCATCAGTTGTCGACGATGGCGACTTCTTTGAATACTTCCCTCGGTGGGCTGGTTCCATCGTGTGTGGTTTCGCTCGCCTCAATGGCGAATCCGTCGGCATTGTCGGCAATCAGCCAATGGTGCTTGCTGGCGTACTCGACATTGAATCTGCAGAAAAGGGCGCACGTTTCGTGCGTACTTGTGATGCGTTCAATATTCCGCTCGTGACATTCGTCGACGTTCCCGGGTTCCTCCCAGGTGTCGATCAGGAATACGGCGGCATCATTCGCCACGGTGCCAAGTTGCTCTACGCCTTCTGCGAAGCGACCGTGCCCCGCATTCAGGTCATCACTCGTAAGGCCTACGGCGGTGCGTATGTCGTCATGAACTCCAAGTCAATCGGTGCTGACCTTGCATTCGCATGGCCATCAGCCGAACTTGCGGTTATGGGCCCCAATGGCGCCGTTGAGATTTTGTATCGCCGCGAAATTCAAGGCGCGGCCGATCCTGAAAAGCGTCGTGCTGAACTCATCGATGATTACACCGAGCGGTTCGCGAACCCTTATATCGCTGCCGAGCGCGGCTTCATCGACGATGTCATCGATCCTGCTGACACACGCATGAAGGTCATCGCTGGTCTTGAGATGCTCAAGTCCAAGCGCGAAGAACTTCCGCATCGCAAGCACGGAAATATCCCGCTGTGACAGACGCGTCGTCGAGCGTGCGCATCACGCCTGAACCGACCATCGAAGAAGCAGCTGCAATTGCAGCCGCTATAGAGATCACGCGACCTCGCATCATGGTGGGTCAGGAAGTTGAACCCGAGGCGCGCTGGCGATTCAGTGGCCGCTGGTGGTCACGGCCAGTCGCCTCGCGTCGGGCTCGCCCCGCCGCCCGCAGCTAGGGCACAACGAAGTCGCGTAGTTGAATGTTCCTGATTTGTCGGGAACTGTGTGGCCTGAGAACCCGTTTCGCCCGTTAGCGTTTCGGCCGTGCCCAATCCGCCCCTTTCCGACCTGCGTGTTATCGATATCTCGACGGTCCTGGCCGGGCCCGGTTGCGCGCGGCAGTTGGCCGACTTTGGCGCCGACGTCATCAAGGTCGAGCGCCCCGGCACTGGTGACACGGTTCGTGACATGGGATGGCGAGATCCTTCTGACGACGTCACGTTGTTCTGGAAGATGGTTGGGCGGGGAAAGCGCACGATCGTTCTCGATCTGAAATCCGAAGAAGGGATCTCAGTTCTGCGCAAGTTGCTCGAGACCGCTGATGTTCTTGTTGAGAATTTTCGTCCGGGGAAACTCGAAGCACTTGGACTCGACCCTGAAGTTCTGCTTGCGGTGAATCCGAAACTTGTGATCACACGAGTGACGGGCTTTGGTCAAACTGGTCCATACCGAGATCGTCCGGGTTTTGCTTCGATTGCCGAAGCGATGTCGGGTTTTGCCAACGTCAACGGCGAACCCGACGGCGGACCAACGCTTCCACCCATTGCATTGACCGATGAAGTGACCGCAATCGTCGCGGCCTTCGCCACCATGGTTGCGGTGCATTCAGGCGTGGGCCAGATCGTTGATGTGAACCTTCTTGAATCCATGCTGCATTTGATGGGTCCGCTCGTGTCTGCAAATGCACTCACTGGGTATGAACAGCCCCGACTTGGTTCGGGAATTCCCTACACAGTGCCGAGAAAGACCTACGAATGCGCTGACGGCAAGTGGGTGGTTGTCTCGGCAACGGCAGAGTCGGTGGCCCAACGATTTATGGCAATGGTCGGTGTCGCCGACGATTCTCGATTCAAAGGATTCGAGAACCGAGTTGCCAACCGCGAACTTATCGATCAGATCGTGGGCGACTGGGTCGGCGAACGAACACTTGAGCAAGTGCTCGACGAAGCTGAACGTGCAGAAGTCGCGGTTGCCCCTGTGTACTCGATGACCGAAGTTGTGAATGATCCGCATCTTCGAGAGCGCAACGCAATTGTCGACATCGATGGCGTTCCGATGCAGAACGTCATCGCTCGTTTGTCGGCAACTCCCGGAGGCATCAGATTTGCAGCACGAGCACTTGGTGAAGACACCGAAGCCGTGATTGCTGAACTAAACGACTAGGCGTAAGTCTTAGCGACGATTCTCGATAACAAGATCGGCGATATCGCTCATGATGTGGCCGAGTTCAAAGTCTTTTGGTGTGTAGACGCGAGCTACACCAGCGTTGAGCAAGGTCAACCGATCATCTTCGGGGATGATCCCGCCGACAATCACAGGGCAGGTCACGCCTTCGGCACGAAGTCGTTCCACCACGTCAGGGACGAGGTCGAGATGACTCCCCGACAGAATCGAAAGGCCGACGACATCGACGTCTTCGTCTCTTGCTACTGCGGCGATCTGAGCCGGCGTAAGGCGGATGCCTTGATAGATGACTTCCATGCCCGCGTCGCGGGCTGCTACCGCGATTTGTTCGGCCCCATTGGAATGGCCGTCGAGGCCGGGCTTGCCCACTAATAATCGTGGGGGACCACCAGGCATCGCCTTCACTCGTTCGGCAACGACTCGAAGGTCTTCCGGCAATGTGCCGATGCCAGCGGCAGCAGACACGCCTGTCGGAGCCCGGTATTCGCCGAAGACGTCACGCAGTGCGCCTGCCCATTCGCCCGTGGTACCACCGGCGAGAGCTAACGCGATAGTCGCGCCCATGATGTTTTCATCGGTGTTGGCGACTCGACGAAGTTCAGCAAGCGCGGCTTCCGCAGCAGTGTTGTCGCGTTCGTCGCGCCACTTCTCGACCTCGGCAACTGTCTGGGCTTCAAGCGCGGGATCGACTCGAAGAATAGATTCGTCACCCGCAAGTGGCGATTCGGCAGCTTCGGTGAACCGATTGACGCCAACGACAACTTGTTCGCCGGTTTCGATGCGGCGGACGCGCTCGGTATTCGAAGAAACGAGGCGACCCTTCAGCTCTTCGATGGCGGTAAATGCGCCACCCATTGAAAGAACCTCGTCGAGTTCAGCCTGTGCTGCGGCGACGAGTTCATCAGTAAGGCCCTCAATGACGTGTGAGCCGTTGAAGATGTCGTCATATTCAAGAAGATCGGATTCAAACGCGAGAACCTGCTGCATGCGCAGCGACCATTGCTGATCCCACGGACGGGGAAGACCAAGGGCCTCGTTCCATGCCGGTAACTGCAATGAGCGGGCACGAGCATCTTTTGAGAGTGTGACACCAAGCATTTCGAGAACGATTCGCTGGACGTTGTTCTCGGGTTGCGCTTCGGTGAGACCAAGCGAGTTCACCTGCACGCCATAACGGAATCGACGGGCCTTGGCATCGGTGACGCCGTAACGCTCTAGGCAGATTTGGTCCCACATTTTGGTGAAAGCCCGCATCTTGCAAACTTCTTCAACGAAGCGAATGCCGGAATTCACAAAGAACGAAATCGATGCGACTACGGCAGGCATGCGGTCAGCGGAAACCTGGCCACTGTCGCGAACGGCATCAAGGACATCGATTGCAGTTGCCAGCGAGTACGCAATCTCCTGGACCGGAGTCGCACCCGCTTCTTGAAGGTGGTAACTGCAAACGTTCATCGGGTTCCAGGCGGGGATGTTTTCGGAGCACCACGCCACCATGTCGACGATCAGTCGACGCGAAGGGATTGGGGGGAAGATGTACGTGCCTCGCGACAAGTACTCCTTCACAATGTCGTTCTGGGTCGTGCCACGAAGTTCCGAAGACGCAACACCGTTCTCGGCCGCGTAGGCGACGTACAACGCGAGAAGCCAAGCAGCGGTGGCATTAATTGTCATCGACGTGTTCATGTCGCCAACAGGGATGCCTTCAAGGAGTTCGCGCATGTGACCAAGTTCGGCGACTGGTACTCCGACTTTTCCGACCTCGCCGCGCGCACGCGGATCATCTGGGTCGTACCCCGTTTGAGTCGGGAGGTCGAAGGCGATGGAGAGACCGGTTTGGCCCTTAGCCAAATTCGTTCGGTACAACTCGTTTGAGGCGCGCGCGGTCGAATGCCCTGAGTAGGTGCGCATCATCCACGGCCGATCAGCAGATCGGATGGAATCTCCGGAGGGGGTCGTACTCATGTCTCCATGCTCGCCCACTAAAGGTGCTGTTGTCACGATGAAATCTCAGAAAGGAAGGGGCGAACGGGAATTGCTAGGGCCTCGCGGAGTTTTGAGAGGTACTGGGTACGTGGAATTTCGGTAGCTCCGAGGGTGGCGAGGTGCGGGGTGAGCCACTGAACATCGAGTAAAGCCACGCCAATTTCTCGGAGGTGCGTAACCAATGCGACGAGCGCCACCTTCGACGCGTCGGTGCTGCGGTGAAACATCGACTCTCCGGCAAAGAGTCCGCCGATGTGAATGCCATAGAGCCCACCAACGAGTTCGCCAGTTGCGCGGTCGCGGGTTTCGATTGAATGGGTCCATCCGAGGGCATGGAGGCGCGAATATGCCGAGTGAATCTCAGACGTAATCCAGGCGCCGTCTCGGTCGGGGTTTGCACATGCCGAAACGACGTCGTCGAATGCGGTGTCGATCGTGACCTCGTAGCGCTCAATGGAGTGACGAAGTGATCGCGAAACTCTTAACCCATCTAGGGGGAGAACGCCGCGCGGATCGGGCGACCACCAACCAACCGTCTCACTGTGATCGATTGGCATCGGAAAGATTCCTGCCCGATAGGCAGTGAGGATCGTTCCTGGCTCGAGGTCAGCGCCAGTGCCGATCAGTCCGTTCTCATCAGCAATTTCCGGCGCGGGAAATTGCCACTCAGAATGTGGCGGAGCAATCGGCATTGCGAATGGTCGGTCATCGGCGATGACAGCGACTCACTTTCGGTAGTCGTAAAAACCGATGCCCGACTTCCGACCCAGATGACCAGCAGTCACCATGCGACGAAGTCGCGGAGCGGGCGAGAAGTTCGGATCGCGGAATTCGTCGTACAACGCATCAAGAATGGCAACCGACGTGTCGAGACCAACGAGGTCAAGTAATTGCAACGGCCCCATAGGGAAGTTGCAGCCACCCTTCATTGCAGTGTCGATGTCGTCGCGCGTGGCGATTCCGTTTTCAAGCAACTTCACGGCGTTGTTGAGATAGGGGAAGAGCAGCGCGTTCACAATGAAACCGGCACGATCAGCAACTTCAACGGGGTCTTTGCCGCAAGCCTGAGCGAATGCGGTCACCTCAGCGATGGTGGCATCGTCGGCGGTCATCGGTCGAACAATTTCAACGAGGCTCATGGCCGGCGCAGGATTGAAGAAGTGAACGCCACACACTTTGCCCGGTCGGCTCGTGGCCATCGCCATTTCGACAACAGGAAGTGTTGAGGTGTTTGTTGCGATGATGGCATCGGCTTTCACGATGCCATCGAGTTCACGGAAAAGCGCGAGCTTCACATTGAGATCTTCGACGACTGACTCAAGAACAAGATCGCAGTCGGCGAGATCGGCGAGGTCTGCTGTGGCGGTAACGCGTGCAGCGATGGCGTCGGCGTCTGCCTGTTCGCGGCGACCCTTTTCGACCTGACGAGCGAGCGACTTCTGTAATCCGGCGAGCATTGCGTTTGCACTGTCGATTGAACGCGAGCGGAGCACCACGGTGTGGCCGGTGCTGGCGGCAACCTCGGCAATACCCGAGCCCATGATTCCCGAGCCAATGATTCCGATTCGTTTGATTGCCACAGCCATTCCTCCGTCAGTTGTCCCGGGCCATCCGGGGGAGCGCAAGACGTTACCGCTGGGTAGGTTTCGTTGCGCAAAGCGCTGGCGGATCGACCGAACGGGGCGCCCTACTAGCGTGATCGCCGTGTCAAAGCCCGGAACCGTGATCGTTGAAGGAAACCGCCGGTTCCCCCGGTCGGTGGATGTAGCGCTTGATCGCCGTAGGGCCGAAGCGCTGCGTCGAGCCGATGGAAGAGTGCTCGACCTGTCCGATGAAACCGCTCGGAAGGTGCTCGCATCGGCCATCGACGGTCAGACGGCGCCCGACTGGGATTGGGTGATCTCGGTCGCTGAACTGATTCGGTTTCCCGACCTCACAGCGGCGCTCGGGGCGATTGATCGATTGTTGGCTCCGGGTGGTCGGCTCTTGGCGGTTGAACCCGTGATTCGGCCCGGCACGATTCGTGTACTCGCGCGTGCGCCATGGAGTGCGACGCCATGGGTCCGCGGGTTTCACGTCGGACGAGATCTGGTCGCGGCACTGCGAACGACGACACTGGTCAGTGACGACATCAGCCGATTCACATTTCGCATCGCCGTTGCCCCCCTTCGTCACTTTGTGTCGGTTGAGGCGCGTCGCGTTGAACTCAAGACGGAGGAAACAAAATGAGTGGACCATTAGCTCTTGTCGGTGGCGGCGAATTTTCTGAAGGTTGCACGTTCGACGCGGAACTTCTCGCTGCAGTCGGAGCCACGGAAGTGACACTTCTCGCGACTGGTTGGGCCTATGAAAATCCTCAGAAGTCGGTTGATGCCGCCCGCTCTTGGTTCGCCAAAGTCGATGTAACAGTTCGTGAGGTGCCCGTGTACACGCGCACCGATGCGTTAGATGCCGACAACGCTGCTGCCGTTGCGAATGCGAAGTTCATTTACCTCACCGGCGTTTCGCCGATGCACATCAGATCGGTGCTCAAAGGAACCCCGGTATACGAAGCACTCCTTGGCGCATGGAGTGCTGGTGCCGCATTGGTCGGCAGCGGTGCTGGTGCCGATGTGCTTTGCGACCCGATGGTCGACACGCGTGGCGGTGCGTTCACAGTTGGCCTTGGACTTCTGCCTGGTCTCGCTGTGATCGCCCGCAGTGATGAATGGTCGCCTGACAAAGTTCGACGCACGATTGACCTTGCGTCGTCGGGGGTGGTGCTCCTCGAGCTTCCGACCAGCACCGCAATTATCGATGACATCGGAAATGGCGGATGGCGCGTGGCCGGTGCCGGCTCGGTGATCGTGCACCGAGACGGAAAACTTTCCGATATCTCGGTGATACCTGAAGCCGTCTTTTGATCGAACTTCGTTAGTTCGCTGCGGTTCCCGGAGTTGCCCCCACTGACGCCGAGATCAAGTCGACGACAAAGATGAGCGATTCACCTGGCGGGATGTTTCCCTGACCAGTCGAGCCGTAGCCAAGATCAGGCGGAATGATGAGCAGTCGGCGTCCACCCGGTTGCATGCCCACGAGACCTTGAGACCAACCAGTGATCACCTGGTTGAGTGGGAATGTCACTGACTTTCCCGCGGCCCAAGACGAATCGAAGATTTTGCCGGTGGAACACGACACGCCGATGTAGTTCACCGTGACGGAGTCGCCCTTTACGACGGGGGCTCCCGTTCCTGTCACGAGGTCTTTGATGACCAATGAATCGGGGACAGTTCCAACCGGCATGGTCACATCGGGGGCCCCGGCCGGAAGTGTGTCGTTGAAAGCAACGCAGGGTTTGCCCGCGGCTGACGGGAGGTTCTGCGAGGCGTCGGTCGTGGTTGTCGCCAGAGATGTCGATGTGGTCGCGGCGGTGGTTGAGGTTGAGCTGTTGTCGCTCAATGCAGTGAAGATCGCAGCAACTGCGACCATGATGACGGCAGCCCCAACGATCGTGAAGAGCCGCCGGCGACGTTGGTCGCGACGATCGAGTGATCGTTCAACATTGAGGCGGGCCTTATGTCCGGCCTTTTGGCGTTCACGCTTTGCGGTTCCCATCGGGCGGCGACGCTAGCAAGGCTCTGGCCATGAGAGCCATAGCGGGCAATTATTAGTTAGGGATTGCTCCGCTGCGGACGATGCTGATCGATTGGATCGTTGCTAACGACGTGGGTTTCCCTGACTGGCTGGCCAATGTATTCATGGCAGCAATTGTCGTATCGCCACTGAGCATGATGCCTAGTGGCGTCACTTGTTGATCGTTATCGGGGGCTTGATCAAAGGTGGCGACGACCAACTGCCCGCCGATGCCGCCGGACGCCGATGCGAGGGTCATGGAGAGTGCTCCAGGGGTGAACACGGTTCCCTTTGCGGGTATCTCGCCCGGAATGGCAAACCCGGGTTGATTGGTGCCGCCCGAGAACGCCATGCCAATAGTGAATGATGCGCGCGTGCGAACGTCAGTTACCGGTTGGCCGTCGTAATAGTGATAGCGGGAGAGCACGACGAAGGTATTGACCGTTTGCGGAGAAACTCGTGGATTGAGTTGCACCGTCATCGGACCTTTCGAGGTCGTAATGGTGGCGGTGTAAAAGTGGTTGGTCTCAATGCACATCGATGGGGCCGAGGCGAACGATGTGGTTCGTATCGAGGAACCGTCTTCGGCGGGGCAGGTTGTTGCGCCAGCGAGCGTGGCGCCGAGCGCTGCCGCCGGCGGGGTGATGCCGCTTTTTTGCAATGTGGTTGAGGTCGACGCTGTCGTCGTTGTCGGCTTCGACGAAGAAGAACGCGAACCGAGGAAGGCGCCGAGTGTCGAGAGCACGACGATGACGGCAACGGCCCCAGCGGCCAATTGCTTGCGCCGGCGATCTTTTCGTTGACGGGCCGTTGACGCAGCCTCTGCCTTTTGGCGGGCTAACTGTTGCTGTCGGCGGTCCGAGGTGCGAGCCATGGTTGGAGAACCTACAAGTGATTCGGGATCAGGTCGGGGCGGCCGGTAGCGTTGGTGTTTGTGGCTCTCCTTGTTCAAAAGTTTGGTGGTACCTCGGTCGGCGATCCCGAGCGCATGCGCGCTGTTGCTGGCCATGTGGCGCGCACGGTGCGAGAGGGCAATCAGGTTGTTGTCGTGATTTCCGCCATGGGCAAGGAAACCGATGACCTTCTGCGCATCGCGGCCGAAGTATCCGATACCCGCCCCGGTCGCGAGATGGACATGCTTGTCACGGCAGGCGAACGCAAGGCGATGGCGTTGTTGTGCATGGCGATCGCCGATACGGGCATTGAGGCCGAATCATTTACTGGCTCACAAGCCGGTTTCCTGACCGACTCCACCCACCGGAACGCAAAGATCGTCGACGTAAAGCCTGCTCGTGTTGTCGAAGCGTTGGCTGCTGGTCGCGTCGCTGTCGTTGGTGGCGCGCAGGGCGTTTCGCCCGAATCCAATGTGACGTTTCTCGGTCGCGGTGGCTCCGATACCACTGCGGTTGCGCTTGCTTACGCGCTTGGTGCCGATTCATGTGAGCTCTATACCGATGTCACCGGAGTGTTCACCACCGATCCGCGAATCGTGGCGAACGCTCGCAAAATAGAAAAAATCAGTTTCGATGAATTACTCGAAATGACGGCAAACGGTTGTCCCAAGCCAGCGATGCGCTCTGTTGAGTTCGCCCGTACCCACGGCGTCGATCTTCATGTGCGTTCAGCGTTTACGTGGGAACTCGGAACGATCGTCACCCAGGAGGACGAAACCATGGAACAAGCAATTGTTTCGGCAGTTGTGCACGATGCCGATGAAGCGAAAGTCACAATCGGTGGTGCTGCTGATCGACCTGGCATCGCCGCCCTGATGTTTCGCGCATTGGCCGATGCAAATATCAACGTCGATCTGATCGTGCAGAACACGTCAGATCGCGGAGTCACCGACATTTCCTTCACTGTCCCGCACAGTGAACTCGATGCCGCCATTTCGATCTGTGAAGAACACGCGGCTGATATTGGCGCGACTCACATCACAAGCGACCCGGCCATTGCGCGAGTCAGCGTTATTGGCGCGGGCATGAAGTCGCACCCAGGTGTTGCAGCGACGGTGTTTGAAACGCTGGCCGCGAACAACATCAATATCGAGATGATTGCCACGTCGGCGATTCGTGTGAGTTGCGTCGTAGCCGAAGCCGATATCGAGCGAGCAGTTGTTTCATTGCACGACGCTTTCGGCTTGGCCGACGGTCCCGTTTACGTGGATTGAGCCGTTGCGGCGCTCATTCGGGGCCTGAATCTGGGCTCTGACGGTGGTGCGGAAATTTGTTGGTGGCCGCACTAGGGGCGACCGCTATGGTTTCTCCCCTTATGCGTATCGGTATCGTCGGAGCAACGGGTCAGGTGGGTGGCGTCATGCGCTCCATCCTCGCGAAGCGTCAGTTCCCAGTTTCTGAACTTCGTCTCTTTGCGTCCGCCCGTTCGGCCGGTCGCCTTCTGTCTTGGGGCGACCATGAAATCGCGGTGGAAGATGCCGATACCGCTGACTACTCGGGTCTCGACATCGTGTTGTTCTCCGCTGGTGGCGGTACCTCGTTAACTCTCGCGCCACGAGTCGCTGAGTCGGGAGCAATCGTTGTCGACAACTCCTCGGCCTGGCGCATGGACCCTGATGTGCCGCTGGTTGTACCCGAGGTCAATGCGCACGCGCTTGATTCAATTCCGAAAAACATTGTCGCCAATCCGAATTGCACGACCATGGTCGCGATGCCGGTGCTCAAGCCACTCGACCTCGAGGCTGGTTTGCGCACGCTCACAGTGACAACCTTTCAGGCAGTTTCGGGCGCAGGATTAGCTGGAACTTCCGAACTCGATGAACAGATCAGGAAGATCGGCGACTCGGCGCCTGCACTAGCGATTTCAGGTTCAGCTATTGATCTTCCGACGCCTGACAAGTTTCCTGCCCCCATTGCTTACAACGTGATCCCGTTCGCTGGGAAGCTCGTCGACGATGGTCGCGGCGAAACCGATGAGGAGCAGAAGCTGCGCAACGAATCGCGCAAGATTCTTGAACTTCCGGACCTCGAAGTGACTGTTACGTGTGTGCGTGTTCCGGTGTACACCGGACATTCGCTCTCAATCTCCGCATCATTCGCGAACGCCATCACCCCCGAAGATGCGCGTCGATTGTTGGTCAAGGCCGCAGGGGTGGAATTGGCCGATATCCCCACACCGCTGATGGCCGCTGGCCTCGACCCCACCTTCGTGGGTCGCATCCGCACCGACCGCACCGTGGAACACGGTCTGTCGCTGTTTCTTTCTGGAGACAATTTGCGCAAGGGTGCAGCACTCAACGCGGTACAGATCGCTGAAGAGTTGCTTGCCCGTCGGGGCTGATCACTCGATTGGTCGTCGCTGATCATTGAATCGAAAAGGACCCCAACCAAAAGCTGGGGTCCTTTCACATGTGGTCGGGCTGGCGGGATTCGAACCCACGACCTCTTCGTCCCGAACGAAGCGCGCTACCAAGCTGCGCTACAGCCCGCAAGGAGAGGTCACCCTATCGGACGACCTCGGTAGCAATGAAAGCCGGATCTCAGCCTTGAAAGGCCAGACCAGCGGCATCGCCCGACGCGAGATTGATCGGGTCGGCGTAGGACTCGCCGGCCAGAAGCGCATCGGCGGCCTTGCGTAAACGCAGTGAATCAAGTGGCTTGACGAGGTAACCGTCGGCGTCGCAACGCTGCACCTGGAATACGTCGTGAGCCCGATCGAGCAGCATGAGCACCGCGGTGATCGGTATGACGTCCATGCCTTCGGCATTTCGAATGGCCATGCATGTGGCGATACCGCCCATGTTGCCGATCTGTTCATCGATGATGACGAGATCGGGGCTCAACTGGGTGATCGCCTCGAGCACATCGATTCCTGCTCGTACTCGGTACACGTTCGTCGATGCGTCAGCGAGGGAGGCATCGACCTCTTCGAGAATCCAGTCGGCATCGGTGGCGAGAAGGATGGTGGGCACGACGCAGACAGTACCGGCTGGCAATGGGATCGCCCAACCATCGGCACCGCCGTTCTTTGGACCTAGTCAGGTTGGGGTCAACCAGTGTGCGAGGCGGCCGAGGCCTTCAAGGTCGTGAACGTCGGCATCAAGGAAGGGGACGTTCACCACTGCGCCGTTGGTAAGGGTTCTCGTGAGCGTTTCCAGCACGTTCTGCTCACCTGCAGCCACCTGTTGCGATTGGTGCAGCACCGTGACGAAAGGTGCCAGCGGGCCTTCGGCGAGACCGCGCAATTCGTTCGCCCCGAAGTGAGGGTGTACGCGATTGACGACGAGCGCTTCCACGTTGATGTCGGCCTCGGCCAGTTTCTCGACGAAAACGGTGGCGTCGTCGATCGTGTCGTTGCGGGGAACAGTTACAAGAACAAATGCCGTGGTGTCGGCAATGAGAAGATTGTGAACCGCAACAGCGCGGCCGCGGAATCCTTCTTCCATTCCGTGGAACGCGGCGAAGAATTCGATGGCGTCATCGACGACCGACGCGCTCACGATGCGAGCAACTGTGCGGAGAAAACTTTGAGCCGCGAAGTTCACGACTCGAGCAAGACCTCCGCTTGGCGTTACGAGAACTTTGTAGAGGCGATGATCGAGAAAGCGCGTGACGCGATCGGGAGCTTCAAGGAAATCGATCGCGTTGCTCGTTGGGGGAGTGTCGACGATGACGAGATCGAAACGGTCGTCGTTGTGGAGTTCGAACAACTTCTCCATCGCCATGTATTCATGCGCGCCAGACATTGAGTCAGCAATGTTCCGAAAGAAATCGTTCGTGAGAATGTTGTTCGCTTGTTCATCGTTGAGCGCGTAGGTGCTTATGAGGGCATCGAAGGTGGTCGATGTATCGAGCATGACTGCCCACAACTCGCCGTTGACCGCGACATCAACTTGTTGTGGTTCGTTGCCTAGTGGAGCGTCGGCGCCAAGACCCATCGCATCGGAAAGCCTTCGTGCCGGGTCGATCGTGACAACACAAACGCGCCTGCCTCGGTTTGCTGCTTCAAGAGCGAGTGCTGCAGCAGTTGTGGTTTTTCCTACGCCACCAGCACCGACGCACACAATGACGGAACGTTCATGAAGGAGCGTTGCCAACGAGTTCATGCGTCGTCCTCGGTGAGTTTGTTGATCCCGGACGTGAGCGAATCAACCAATAATTCGAGTTCTCGCGGTCCAGGCGCTGAAGTAAAGAGTTGCGGTGTCGTGAGTTGGGCGAGCGGCAAGCTTTCGGAAAGACGCGCAACCTGTTCTCGTTGACGCCCAGCCCAGCGGAGGCGGAATGCGGCGGCATCGCGTAGCGCCTCGGCATCGCTCGCTGAAAGTTTCGGAGCGTTCGCGGCGAGAAGAGCATCGAGATCCCCATCGAGCCCTTCGGGAACTTCGACGAGGCCGTTCACGATCACGGGCCCGAGTGCGATACCGATTTCGTCTTCAAGAGCGAACGCGGTTTCGACCACTTCGTTCACTGGGGTTTCCTCGGCCAACGTCACGAGCATGACTTGGCACCGCTCGGGGTCAGCCAACATCGCCAGCACATCGTCGGCCTGAGTGGCGATGGGGCCCGCCCCCACCGCTGCGCGCAGGCCAGTGGGTGATTGCAGAAACGAGACCGCATGGCCTGCGGCTGGAGCGTCGAGAACGATGAGGTCAGCGGCTCTCGAAGCTTCCATTGCCTTGACCCGACCCAGCACGAGGAGATCCCGAATGCCAGGGGCGGCGGTGGTGACCACGTCGATGGCCCCGGTGGATGCCAAACGCCGGGTGATGCGGGCCAGACCGTGATCGGCGAGATACTCCGCCAGTGCCTTGTCAGGGGTCACCAGACGGCCTCGAACATCGGCATCTCCGCTCGGTCCACCACCGGGATGGAGGGTCTGTTCGAGGGTCGTGAGTTCGGGCTGGGCAAAGAGGCGGCTGATGGGCCCGCCCGGAGTCAGACGGACGAGAAGGGTCGAAATGCCAGCGCGGGCGGCGGTCCGGGCCAAGGCCGCAGACATGGTGCTTTTGCCCACGCCTCCCTTCCCGGCCACGATGAGGACCCGTGATGCTGCGAATAATCGTGCAGGGTCCATTTTCCCCTCGGAGGCTCGACATGCGCAGACTACCCACCGCTGCTGCCATCACTGCTGTCGTGGCGCTGATGATTGGTGTCATCGGGTTTGTCGTGAGCGCGATGACCAGCCCCGTATCCGCCGAAACATCCACAACGATCATCAACGAAGGCAGCCCCGATGGCTTTGTCGCGGTGGTGAAGGTCAGCGGTCTCCTTGACCCGGTGATGGTGGATTTCATTCGTTCTTCAATCGATGACGCGATCAACGAAGGCGCGCTCGCACTTATTCTTCAAACTGATTCGAACGGTGTCGTCGTTGACGATGCGACGTTTGAAGCGTTGTTGAACGCGATGCTTGCTTCACCGGTTCCGATTGATGTGTGGGTTGGTCCCTCGGGTTCACATCTCACCGGTTTGCCTGCGCAACTCGTTGGCGCTGCTGATCAGGTTGGTATGGCTCCAGGTTCACGACTTGGCGATGCTGGCCAACCTGTCGTTTCCGGTCTGGACGCGAAGCGACTCGCTCCCATTACGGACAAGACCGTGAACGCGCAAGAAGCTGCGGATCTTGGGGTTACGACGGTGGCTGCACCAACTATCGGTGATTTCCTTGTGAATCTTCCTGGCGTGGCGACTCGTGAAGTCACTGCTGACAACGGCGAAACGCGCCGAGAGCCGTTGACGCAAGTTCGCTTCGGTCAACTCTCGTTGGTGTCGAATCTCATGCATACGGTTGCTAGCCCTGCAGTGGCGTACTTGTTGATCACTGTTGGACTTGCTTTGATCATCTTCGAACTGTTCACCGCCGGAGTTGGTGTTGCTGGCGTCGTAGGCGCGGCAGCATTCATTCTTTCCGGATACGGAATGTGGGTATTGCCGACGCATTGGTGGGCGTTTGTTCTGCTCGGTATTTCGATATTCGCATTCGCGATTGATGTACAAACCGGCGTGCCAAGAGTGTGGACCGGTATCGGCATGGTGTTGTTCGTTGTGTTTTCATTCACCGTGTATGACGGCATGTCGATGTCGTGGATCACGTTGCTTGTCGCG
>JAPLAE010000134.1 GCA_026393455.1 Actinomycetota bacterium | reverse complement strand
GGGCGTTGAAGCCGGTCGACTCTTTGGCGAGTACGGCGCCGATGTCATCAAGATCGAAACTCGTTCGCACTATGACTTCATCCGAGTGGTGACTGGCACCGAAATGGGTCCGTCATTCGCGTCATCGAGTCGCTCGAAGCGTGGCTTTGGCGTGAATGCAAAGTTCCCCGAGGGCCGACAGCTTCTTCTCGACCTGGTGAAAGAGTCCGACGTTGTGATCGAAAACGTCACCACTGGCGCAATGGACGCGTTGGGCATCGGTTATGCAGATCTCTCTGCGGCCAATCCCGGAGTTGCCATGGTTGCCAGCCAACTCATGGGTTCTCGCGGCGTTTGGGCGCATTGGCGTGGTTACGGACCGAGCACACAAGCCCCCGGTGGCGTTTCGTTCCTGTGGTCCTACGAGAACGAAGACGAGCCCGCCGGCACTGCGTCAGTCTTCCCTGACCATTTCGTTGGGCGGCTGTCGGCGTGTGGCGCACTCGCCACTCTTATTGGTCGCTCGCGCGGCACGGTCCCTGGCGGGCACATTGAAATCGCGCAGTGCGAAGCGGTGGTCGGGTCGATCGCCGACTTGCTGGCCGCCGAATCGATCGAGCCCGGTTCGGTTCGCCCGATGGGGGTTCATACCGAACAAGCGGCACCCGGCGCGATGTATCGCTGCGCACCTGAGGCCGATGCGACTGGCAATGAGAATGCCGAAATGTGGGTTGCCATCAGTTGTCGAGACGATGCCGACTGGACCGCGCTGTGTGGCGTTATTGGTCAACCGGCATTGGCCACCGATGCTCGCTACCTGACCTTCGCCAGTCGCACTGCCGCGGCCGCCGAGCTCGATGCGATCATCGGAGAGTGGGCAATGTCACGGAACCGTTTCGATATCGCCGATGCATGTCAGGCCGCAGGTGTTCCTGCTGGTCCAATGCTCACCTCGCCTGATCTCCTCGTGAATGAGCACTTCATCGAACGTGGTTTCCTTGTTGAGATCGATCAGCCCGGCGTTGGTGTCTTCACACTTGAAGGCCCTGCGTTCATCGCCAGCGGCATGAGCCAACCGGTTGAATCACCCGCTCCGTGGCTCGGTGAACACAGCGTTGTGATTTGTCGTGATCTCCTTGGCCGTGACGAGGCAACGATCGATGACTACATCGCACGTGGCATCGTTGAAGTGACACCGCCTGCTGGCAAGTAACCTCACCGGCTATGCCCGTTGAGTCATCGGTACCCAATGACGTCTCCTTGATGGAGAAGATCGTCAATTTGTCCAAGCGTCGGGGCTTTGTGTTCCCGTCAGCCGAGATCTACGGCGGGTTCCGTTCTACCTATGACTACGGGCCCATTGGCGTTCAGCTGCTGCGCAATGTCAAGGACGCCTGGTGGCGTTCGATGGTTCAAATGCGCGACGACGTCGTTGGCCTCGATGCTTCAATTCTCTCGCCGCCGGCAATTTGGGAAGCTTCGGGACATCTCAAGAATTTCACTGATCCACTCGTCGACTGCCGCAAGTGTCATGAACGGTTCCG
>JAPLAE010000021.1 GCA_026393455.1 Actinomycetota bacterium | reverse complement strand
TCTTGAACTGAAACTTGGTCGTCCTGCAACACTCGCCGAACTTTCGGCCGAGGTTGAAATGCCGGAAGACAAAGTCACCGAAGCGCTTCGCTTCGCTGCCGAACCGCTTTCGCTTTCTGAGCCGCTTCGTGAAGATGGCGATGCCGAACTTGGCGACGTTGTTGAAGATCGCTCGGCCGAATCTCCATTTGAGGTTGCTGCCACTGCGCTGCTTCCCGAGGAAATCAGCCGCCTGCTTTCACCGCTCGACGAACGAGAGCGCGAGATCCTCAAGCTTCGTTTCGGTCTTGATCGCGGCGAACCTCGCACGCTTGAAGAGGTTGGCGAACACTTCAATCTCACTCGTGAGCGAATTCGCCAGATCGAAGCTCGCGCAATGTCCAAGCTTCGTCACCCGTCGTCAGACACTGGCGCACGCGACCTACTCGCCGTCTGATCGTTTCGCGGAGTAACCGCGGCCATGATTGATCACTTCGACGACGATCCCGACGCGGAGTTCCCAACAGCTGGTGTTCCGCCGGCACCATCGGTAACGCCCGGACCGAATCCGCCGCCGCCGCTCTCGGCGACCGACGACGCGACGGACCAGCGTGGTTGTGTGACAATTCTCATTGTCGGAACTGTGTTGGCAATCGTGGCGTTGGTGGTGGCCATTGCGCTGGTTGTTATCGGCATTCGAGTGTTCGGAAATTCCGATGAAGATGCCAACGCCAAAGTGCTTCAGCAGGTGTTTGTTGAAACTGGGATTGCCACGGCCAGTCGGGATGCTGTGCATCCGCCCCAGCGCGATATTCACGTGGGCAACTGCGAAAGCGACGGAATCGGCGGGGTGAAGGCCTCAGGCACGTTGACGAACTGGACGACCCAGACCGCCGATTACGAGATTGACGTGTCGTTTCGCAGCAGTGGGTCTGGAAGTTCAGGGGAGGAATTCGCAGCGACTGCCGTCTCTGTCTCGGCCGTTCCTGAGCATGCAACCACGACCTGGACAGCGATCGTTGCCGAACGGCCCGTTGGGGCCTATGCCTGTCGGGTGGTTGCCGTGAACCGTTGGCCGACGGGAACCACGCCGCCATCCTGAGCGCACCGGAATCGCAATGGAACTGAGCAGAGGCTCCGTTCTAGAGTGAGGCCCATGAAGAAGCTGCTCGTGCTCATCGTCGTTGTCGCCCTCGCCGCATTCGCGGTAAAGAAGCTGCAAGACGCCTGAATCCCG
The DNA here is from genome assembly GCA_026393455.1 of Actinomycetota bacterium. Taxonomy (GTDB): domain Bacteria; phylum Actinomycetota; class Acidimicrobiia; order Acidimicrobiales; family Acidimicrobilacustridaceae; genus Acidimicrobilacustris. The sequence continues at coordinate 19,252 of JAPLAE010000021.1, read as the reverse complement.
CTGACTTCGGCACCGACTGCCGAGTCAGAATCCACCACCCGAGGAAAAGTCCGGCGGACACCCCGGTGGCGACTACCGCGCCTGTTGCGACGCGGCCCGGCGGAGGAAGTGTGACGCGTTCGCGTAAAGGAACGCGATGTGTGAACGACAGGATCGGCCAATCTTCAGCCATCGCGATTCGTGTGAGTTCTCGGTCGGGATTTACTGCGACCGGGTGACCAACCGCGCGGAGCATGGGTTCATCAGTCGCTGAGTCGGAATAGGCCCAACTCTTTGAGAGATCGATACCCCGAGACGCCGCGACGTCGGAGATGGCTTCCGCTTTATAAGGACCGTAGGCGTAGACATCGACCTCGCCGGTGTAATTGCCATCGGTATCGATCCGTGCGCGGCTGGCAATCGCTCCATCGGCACCGAGGTAGTTCGCTAGGGGAATGACAATTTCTTCTGGTGATGCGGAAACGATGAAGACGAGTCGGCCCGCTTCGCGATGTTCCTGGATTAATTCCAGTGCTTCGTCGTAGACAATCGGATCGATGACGTCGGTGAGAGTGGAACGGACGAGGGCTCCAACAGCATCGTGATCCCAACCTCGCGTGATGCGCAGCGCAGATTCGCGGAACTTGCGCATTCGTTCTTCATCGGCACCCAATGTGTGAAAGACCAAACCATTCCAGGCGGCTCTCGCCATCACTCGCCGATTGATCATCCCCGCCTGACGGAATGATCGTCCAAATGCGATCATTGATGCACGCGCAATAACAGTCTTATCGAGATCGAAAAACGCGGCTTCCACGTCACTGAGCATACGGGTGGGTTGGGGAAACTCCGTGATGTTGACGCGCAAGGCCCTTGACGTGATGGCTATGAGTTCGTACCGTTCCCACTCCTTCCCTTGTTCCGATGTCGTGTGAACGGGAGGGTCAATGGTGTTTTCGTGTTGGTCTGCAAAAGGTGGATCAGGCACAACAGTGGTGTCGGTCGCTTTGTCGGTTGTATTGGGGCAGCAGAGCGATGCTGGTTGCGTTTTCGTTGACCTCGAAGGCGATGGGCCCACTGTTTTTGGAATGCCTGAACCCGACGGTCCGGGCCTCTCGGACTGGTTCGCGGCGTCAGAGTCGGTTGGAGTTGCGGCGATCGATCGACTCGAGCGACCAGTTGCAGACGCTGTCCGACTCGTGCCTCGGGGACGACGTGCATTCAGCGGTGATGAACGAGCGAGAATCTGCACAGAACGACTGAACGCTGACGAGCGTCCTGTCGTCGTCGATATCGGGCGCATCACGGGCAACGGTGACTCAGAGGATCTGGTGCGCCGTCACTTTGCCGAGGCAGCAACGACTTCGCTCTTGGTCACTCGACCATGCTTCATGTCGCTTCGCCGGGCATTGTCGCTTCCGCTTCGGCCAACCGGCGTGGTTCTCATTGAAGAAGCGGGACGGGCGTTAGGTCGGCGCGATGTCGAGGACGTGCTCGGAGTCCCAGTCGTCGCAACGATCGAAGTCGATGCCGCAGTGGCTCGTGCCGTCGATGCCGGACTCCTTGCGGCGCGACTGCCGTCTCCGTTGGAGAGGGCGCTCCGTGACGTGGCCTGATTCCACTACCGATTCCACACTTGATTCGGTGGTCGAACACATGCATCGGCAGCTACTCGATCACGGCCATCACGATGCGGCGTCGGTTGGGCAACTTCTTGTCGAACACGATCCGCTCCTTGACGATGGAACAGTGACTGATCTCATTCACCGTGTTCACTCACGTGTCAGTGGTTTCGGTGTTCTCGATCAATTTCTCGCAGACCCAACCATTGATGAAGTCATGGTCAATGGAGCAGGCGATCTTTGGATCGAGCGTTTCGGCCGACTCGAGTGCACCGGCATCATTGTCGAGAGCGCGACCACCTATGCGCTTCTTGAACGCATTGTTGCCCCGCTCGGTCTGCGCATTGATCGCACCTCGCCGTTGGTCGATGCCCGGCTTCCTGATGGCTCACGGGTCAACGGCGTTGTCCCTCCACTTGCTGTCGATGGACCGCTACTCACTATCCGAAGGTTCGGCGCGCGACGCATTCAATTACCCGAGGTCTGTTCGCCTGGTGTTGCGGAATTACTGGGGTGGGCCGTGCAGTCACGATGCAACATCATCGTGAGCGGAGGCGCCGGGGCTGGGAAAACCACGTTGCTCAATGCCGTGGCCGCATTCATTCCGCCTGATGAGCGAGTGGTCACCATCGAAGACGCGGCCGAGTTGCGCCTCCCCGGACGTCATATTTTGCGTCTTGAACGTCGATCAGCAAGCGCTGAAGGCGCAGGCGAGGTTTCTATCCGGGAACTGGTGCGCAACGCGTTACGCATGCGCCCCGATCGCATCGTGGTGGGCGAAGTTCGTTCGGGTGAAGCAATTGACATGTTGCAGGCCATGAACACCGGTCACGACGGTTCACTTTCAACCTGTCATGCCAATTCACCAATAGATGCCATTCGACGTCTTGAGACTCTCGTACTTATGGGCGATGTTGCCTTGCCCTTACCGGCAGTTCGTGAACAGCTGCGTGCTGCGGTCGATCTCATCGTTCACGTTGCTCGCCAACCAGATGGATCTCGGCGAGTTGTCTCGATCGCTGAACCCATGCCCGATGGTGAAACCGGCAGCGTCATCTCTGCGAACGTTTTGACAGGCCCTTTGGGTGAACTGGTCGCACTACCCACTCGACCGCGCCGGGCGAGTCATGTCGGTCCACCGCTCTTGTCCTGGGTTGAGTCATGAGTCTGCGATTGATTGTCGTTGTGTTGGTCACTGTCATTGCAGTTATTTCGACGATGACGGTGGTCGTCACCGCCCCCGAGATGATGGCGGCGCGTCGGGTTCACCAACGATTTGCTGCAGAAACTGTCGCTCGCAGCGATTCAATGATGGTGCGTGCAGCGCGTGAATCGATTTCCCGTTTGTCAGAGCTTCGAGTACTGAAACCACTTCAAGCTGCTGCAGAAAAACGAGTTCGACGACGACTAGAGATGCGTATCCCCGACTCCCTCGACCGAGTTGTTCGACAGTTGCGCTCAGGGGTAACCCTCTCTCTCGCCCTGCGGGGAGTCGGTGCCGACGACGTGGTCTTCGCACGCGTCGCTGCGGAATTAGACCAAGGACATTCGCTGCAGAAGGTCGTCTCGGGCTGGGGGGCCGAAGACGAACTTCCGAACCGCAAACTCACCGCGACGGCCCTTGAGTTGGCCTCAAGTTCGGGCGGGGCAACGGCTCGTGTCCTTGATGGGGTCGCTGCGTCCTTGCGCGATCGCGTCGCGCTTGAACGCGAGGTGGCCGCCCTCTCTTCGCAGTCACGGGCCTCTGCGGTTGTACTTGTCGTGGCCCCGGTGGTTTTCGCCGTCGCGATGGCAATGATTGATCATCGAATTTTTGATGTGTTGATCGGGCAGCCAATCGGATGGGCGTGTGTCGGGCTGGGGCTAGGGCTTGATGCGCTGGGAGCGTTATGGATGTCGCGCTTGATCGGTGGTCATCGATGATCGTCGTTGGCCCATGGGTTGGTTGTGCGTTGGTGGTCGGGGTCTCACTGGTTCCGGTGGTTCGACATCGATCGGCGTTACTGGCCATCGATACTGCGCGTCGACAAAGTGCTCCTGAGCTCGTCGACCTCTTCCGGCTTGCTGTCGGAGCCGGACTTTCGGTTCATCAGTTGGTCGAGGTCATCGAGCCGCGAGCTCCAGATGTTTTTGCCCCGACACTCGGCGAGATTCGCCGACGAGTGTCGCTCGGACAACGACTGGGCGATGCGCTTGATGTGTTTGATGAACTTGGTGAGTCAGTCCGACCGTTGGCGGCGGCGCTTCGTTCTGCAGCATTCGACGGCGTGGCGCTAGGACCAGCACTCGAGCGGGTTGCGACCGATGCCCGGCTGCAACGGCGGCGCTGGGCAGAAACCAAGGCTCGGCGACTTCCTGTTCAATTGCTGTTCCCTCTTGTGATGTGCATCCTGCCCGCGTTTGGGCTCCTGGCGATCGTTCCGCTTGTGGTGTCGTCGCTCGGTTCTTTGCATTGGTGAATCGAATCTTCCCCCTTCCAGATTTTGTTTCACTACAACGAAGGAGTTTCGATGAATCGTTTTCGCACACGTTTTCGCGGCGAGCGTGGTCAGACAACCGCTGAATATGCGCTTGTTCTACTTGGAGCAGCGGGAATTGCCCTGTTGCTTCTCGGCTGGGCAACGCAGTCGGGAGCGATCGGCACGCTTTTCGATGCTGTTCTTGGCGGCGTGATCGGCAAGGTCAAGTGAAGAAGGCGAGGTGGGGGGATCACGGACAATCCACAGTTGAATTCGCGTTGGTTCTCCCCCTCGTCGTCCTTGTTGTGCTGTTCATCGTGCAAGCGGGCTTTGTTGTGCGCGATCAACTTCTTGTTTCCCACGCGGCGCGTGAAGCGGCGAGAGCAGCGGCAGTGAGCGACACAGATCGGCCCGGAGCAGCAATCTCTGCAGCGAGACGTGCCGGTGAACTGCGTTCGGGTCAGATCTCGAGCGAGGTCACGATGCTTGACGGCGGTGAAACCGTTCGAGTTGTGATTTCGTACCGCAGTGTCACCGACACCCCAATCATCGGAGCACTTGTTCCCGATATTGACCTCCACGCGTCCGTGGTCATGCGAGTGGAATCAGCGGGAAAGCATGGCTTGCAATAACGAAACGGCCGCAGCCTTATCGAGAGGCTCATTGCCGTTGCCACATTTCGGCGACTGAATGCATGACGGACAGCCGTTCGCACACGCACATGACTCAATGACCTCGAGGGTGGCGGGAAGGTGTCGGTCAGCCGCCGCGAATCCAAGTTCTGCTACTCCCGCACCACCGGGAAAAGCATCGTGGATGACGATGGTTGCGGCACCCGTTTCGGGCAGGTACGGAGTTGAGACGCCACCGACATCCCATCGATCACAAATAGCGAAGAGGGGCAGAATGCCGATTCCCGCGTGCTCGGCGGCATGGAGCGCACCAGGAAGTTCTGCCGGGCCGAGTCCCGCCGCGCTGGTCACGTGGTCGCCGATGACGTACCAGAACCCGCGAGTGACCAGTCGCGAGGAAGGCAGTAGGAGGTCGTGAGTTCCGAGTTGTTCTCGAGTGAATGTGTCGAATCTTCGGTAACCGATCACCGTGGTTTCGACCTCAACGGTGCCGAGGCAGAGGTCGGCCGCACCAATAGGTCGTTCGGCATCGGTGGTGAGGATGCGAATATCGGTCACTGCTCGGGGCTGGGTGTACTCGCCGCCGTCATGTGGTTCGACGATTGCGACATGATCATCGATGTCGAGTTCGGTCACCTTCCATGCCGTCCCCTGATGCAAATAGATGGAACCAGGGTGGACAAGCCGAAAGGCGCGTGAACCATCAACGGTTCCGATGATTGAACCATCGGTGGTGGCAATGCGGAACTCGTTGGCGTTCGCACTGCGCAGGCCGATGCCATTCGCGGGCCGACCACGACCGGCCCACACAGCGCCGAGACCGGCCCGATCTGTTGGTTGGCGGATCTTGAGGATGTCGTTCTGTACGAGATCGCGAATTGAGTCGTCGAGAACATCTGGCCACCACACTTCATCAGCATCGGTGAGCGGAAGCTCGAATGCCGCGCATGCCAGATGGGGATTGAGCACGTAAGGATTAGCAATATTGATGACTGCTGGCTCGGGCGATCGTTGGAAAAGTTCGGTGGGATTATGCACAAACCATTGGTCAAGTTGATCATCTCCGGCAACGAGGACAGCCAAGGACTGTTGTGATGCGCGTCCGGCGCGACCGACCTGTTGCCACATTGAGGCAATCGTTCCTGGAAAGCCATTGAGAATGCATGCGTCTAGGCCGCCGACATCGATACCGAGTTCAAGGGCGGTTGTTGCAACGACGCCGCGCAATGTTCCGTCGAAGAGTTCTTTCTCGATTTCACGTCGTTCAGTTGTGAGGTAGCCCCCTCGGTAGGACCGGACAGTTGGAGAGAGTCGTTTCGAAAGCCTGCGCTTCACGTCGGCAGTAACAAGTTCGGTACCTTTACGACTTCTGCAGAACGCGATGGTTCGGTGGTTGTCTTTCACTAGCGCGCCCATAATTTCGGCGGTATCGCGAGACGAAGAAACTGATCGAGGCTCTTCTTCAGTCCCGTCGTTGATCCCGTCGGGGTCCCATAAGACAAAGAGTCGTTCACCACGTGGTGAGCCATCGTCGATTACTGACTCAACAGGTAATCCACACAAGGTTGAGGCCAGTGCCGCCGGGTCACCGATAGTGGCGGACGTAAAAATAAAGACTGGATCAGACCCATAGTGCGCGCAGATCCGGCGTAGACGGCGCAGAACCTGTGCAACGTTGCTGCCAAACATTCCGCGCAACATATGCAACTCATCAATGACGACATAACGCAGTCGCTTGAAGAACGTGCCCCAGTTTGCATGCACAGGGAGCATGCTCATATGCAACATTTCAGGATTCGTGAGCAGAACGTTTGCGTGGGTACGAGTCCACTTGCGTGCTTCGGGAGAGGAATCCCCATCGTGAGTTGCGGCGACGAGGCCTGGAACATTGAGCGCGGTGAGTGACCGCAGTTGGTCTTGGGCGAGGGCTTTCGTTGGAAAGAGAAGGAGTGCCGTTGCCGGAAGTGGTCCCGCAGCGATTGCCTCGGCGATGGGGAGTTGAAAACACAGCGACTTCCCCGATGCTGTGCCTGTAGCGATAGCTACGGATCGACCGGCGCGAATGTGATCAATCGACTCGGCCTGATGCGACCAAAGCCCTTGATCGGGGATGATCCCCATAACGGTCTCGGACAACGGGTCAGCCAGGCTCGCAAATCGAGCACGGCGCGCTGGCGATCGCTCAACATGCACGACGCGTTTGTCGGACTGAAGCGCCGCGACAAATGTGTCAAGGGACGGGGAAGGACTGCGAGCCATTGAAGGTGATCGTATGACCGCTTTCTGACTCTCGGACTTCTCTAGGCAACTTCTCTAAATCGGATCGATTGAAGCAAGAGCGGTAACCTGAGCACCCTCGGCGTACGTCTGCCCTGCTCTCACCGAAACGGATTCTCGAGTGATGTTCGATCTCGTTGCGACAGAACCCATTGAGGGTGTGGTGGTCATTGCGATCATCGGTGAACTCGATATCTCCACGGCCCCTCGTCTCCGTGAGGAACTGATTCGTGTGGCCGCTGACAGCGAAACCCCAAAAATCGTTCTTGACCTTGCGGGAGTCGACCTACTTGATCCCACTGGTCTTGGTGTGATTTTTGATGGCGTCAAACGAACTCGACTTCGGGGCGGAGATTTGGTGTTGGCCCGAGCGGAACCTCAGGTACGTCGTGACCTAGAGATCACACGGGTGATCGAGATCCTTCCTGTTTCGGATTCGGTCAAAGATGCCATCGCAACGCTGATTGGGTCATGAGGAAGTCCCGCTTCTCCACGCCTCGCTTCACTCGACCAGTTGCTCGATTCCTCGCGCTTGAGTCAGCGAGCGGTCTCCTTCTCCTTGTTGCCACGGTGCTCGCATTGATCTGGGCAAACTCTCCGTTGAAGGACGGGTACAACTCATTCCTCGGACATCACATCGCGGTCAATGCCGGACCGATCGATCTTCAGTTTGATGTTCAGGAGTTCGTGAACGACGCGTTGATGGCGGTGTTCTTTTTTGTTGTTGGCCTTGAGATCAAACGCGAACTTGTGAGGGGGGAGTTGCGCGACCGACGCACGGCCGCCCTCCCGGTGATTGCTGCGATAGGCGGGATGGTTGTCCCTGCGCTTCTTTATGTTGCAATCAACGCGGGATCCTCAACCGTGCACGGATGGGGTATCCCGATGGCCACCGATATTGCGTTCGCTGTTGGTGTTGTTGCTCTACTAGGCAACCGCGTTCCCGTTGCCCTGAAACTGTTTCTTTTATCGTTGGCCGTCGTCGATGACCTTGGTGCAATCGCAGTTATCGCGATCTTCTACACCTCTTCAATTGCGTTCGGATGGCTAATGAGTGCTGCTGGAGCCTTCGTGCTCATCGCAGGCCTGCGTCTGTTGCGGGTCCCCTCGATGATTCCGTATCTACTTCTCGGGGTTGTTGCTTGGTATTGCATGTTCAAATCTGGCGTTCATGCGACGGTTGCTGGAGTTGCTCTTGGCTTCCTTATTCCGATTGTTCCGATGAGAGGACAAGAGGGACGGCCGTCAATGGCTGAACGACTTGAGAACGCGCTACATCCGTGGAGCGCATACGTCATTATTCCTATTTTTGCCTTATGTAACGCGGGCGTGATTCTCACGATTGATGCACTAAAGGACGCGGCAAGTTCGCAGGTGACGTGGGGCGTTGCTCTCGGTCTGGTTGTTGGAAAAACGGTCGGCGTTGCTGCGACGTCGCTTCTTGCCGTCAAATTTGGATTGGTGAATCGGCCACGCGGCGTAAGCAATCTTCACATGGTCGGGATCGCTATGGCCGCTGGCGTTGGGTTCACCGTCGCGCTCTTCGTGACCAACTTGGCCTTTACCGATGCAGGGTCAGCCGATCAGTCACGCATCGGAATTTTGGGGGCATCGCTCGTTGCGGCGCTCGCTGCGGTAGCAGTTCTGCGATTGGCTTCCGCTCGGTCGAGCACTGATGAACTGATGCTTGAAGCAGCGGAAAACGCTGAATTGTTCGACTAACGAGCGACGCCGGGATCGCCTGACGCAGGCGTGGAGTCGCCAGAGTCGACGTAGCGACCAAGTTCGCGTCGGGCGAGTTGCATGCGATGAACTTCGTCCGGCCCATCGGCAAATCGCAGTGTGCGCAGCCCGGCCCACATTCCTGCAAGCGGGAAGTCCTGCGAAACGCCGCCGCCACCGTGCGCCTGAATCGCGCGATCAACAACGGCAAGGGCCACGTTGGGTGCGATCACCTTGATGGCAGAGATCTCGGTACGAGCTCCCTTGTTGCCGACGGTGTCCATTAGCCACGCCGCCTTCATCGTGAGCAGTCGGGCCTGTTCAATCTCGATGCGAGAATCGGCGATCCATTCTTGAATGACGCCCTGTTGTGCGAGTGGTTTTCCGAATGCAACGCGTTCGGTGACTCGTCGGCACATGAGTTCGAGCGCACGTTCGGCCATGCCGATGCACCGCATGCAGTGATGGATACGACCAGGACCGAGTCGGGCTTGTGCGAGCGCAAAGCCGCTTCCTTCTTCGCCGAGAATGTTGGAAACGGGTACGCGAACATTGTCGAACTTCAACTCGCAATGGCCTTCGCGATCGTTGTAACCGAACACCATGAGATCGCGCACAACGGTGAGTCCGGGCGTATCCATGGGTACGAGCACCATCGATTGCTGCGTGTATGTTGGAGCCGTTGGATCGGTTTTTCCCATCACGATGGCAACGCGGCACCGTGGGTTCGCGGCGCCAGAAATCCACCATTTACGGCCATTTAGAACGTATTCGTCGCCTTCACGCACGATGCTGAGACTGATATTTCGTGCATCGCTCGATGCAACATCGGGCTCGGTCATCGCGAAACAAGATCGGATCTCGCCTTCGAGCAACGGAACCAACCAGCGATCTTTTTGTCCGGGTGTTCCGAACAGCGCAAGGATTTCCATGTTGCCGGTGTCGGGCGCAGCAGAGTTCACAGACTCGGGACCAAGCGGGCTGCGTCCGGTAATTTCTGCGAGCGGAGCGTAGTCAACATTCGAAACTGGATCGGGTGTCCACTCGGTGTTGTGGGGCATGAAGAGATTCCACAAACCGCGCGCTTTCGCTTCGGCTTTGAGTTCCTCCATCACATGCGGGTGAAAGTGGGGATCGCCTGAAGCGCGCATTTCCTCAGCAAAAACTGGCTCTGCCGGGATTACCTTTTCTTCCATGAATGCGAGCAGGCGTTGTTGAAGCTCTGAGGCACGCGGGCTGAGTGCGAAGTCCATTAGGAACCTGCTCTTCCGTAGTCGTCTTCGTAGCGAACGATGTCGTCTTCCCCGAAGTACGTGCCGGTCTGTACTTCGATAAACACCACGGGTGTTGCGCCGTCGTTACGAACTCGGTGTTTTGTGTGGACAGGAATCTCGATGGTGCCGCCAGCATCGACGGAATAGTCGACATCGTCGAGTGTGACGATGGCTGTTCCTTCCACAACGATCCAGTGTTCGGAGCGCTTGTCGTGCGATTGGTAGGACAACCGTTGTCCAGGTTTGACGGTGATGCGCTTGACCTTGGCAGCGGGGCCATCGTCGAGGATGACGAACTCACCCCACGGGCGTCGTTCGCCTGATCCGGCCTCGCCGAGGGGTCGAAGGGTGTCGTCTTCTGAGATGGGGTTTTCGCCGGCAGGTGTCACGGGCTGAGTATGGCCGAAATCCCCGTTCAGGGCGGGAAAACAGGGCTGTGGATAAGAAAAATCGGGGACCCCCTTTAGGGGTCCCCGCGACCGTGGTTCGAAAGGCTGCGATGACAGAGGCGCCGGGGTGGTCTCATTGTGTCCACCCATGGCCGGTCCCCTCGTCATTGTCGAATCGCCCACCAAGGCGAAGAAGATCACCGAATTCCTCCGCGGCGAGGACACCGGTGGCGCGTCGCCGACCGTTATCGCATCGGTTGGTCACATTCGTGATCTCGTGTCGAAGGCCAAAGAGCTCCCCGAAGGCAAGCAAAAAGAGTGGTGGTCGTACCTGGGCATCGATCCCGATGACGGCTTCAAGCCCTATTACAAGGTGTACGACAAGAAGAAAGACACCGTTGCTGAACTTCGTCGCGCATTGAAGAACGCTGATGCGCTCTATCTCGCAACTGATGAGGATCGCGAGGGAGAAGCAATCGCATGGCATTTGCTCCAGGTTCTGAAGCCGCCGAAGGACATGCCTGTTTACCGAATGGTGTTCCACGAAATCACCGCCCCAGCGATTCGCGAAGCATTTGCCAATCCGCGTGAGCTCGATCAGTTGCTCGTCGACGCGCAGGAAACGCGTCGACTCCTCGATCGCCTCGCCGGCTATGACCTTTCTCAGGTTCTGTGGAAGAAGGTCAATCGTGGTTTGTCTGCAGGTCGTGTACAGAGTGTTGCGACACGACTCGTGGTGGAACGTGAACGCGAAATCATGGCGTTCGTCTCTTCCGATTGGTGGGACATCAAAGGCGTGTTCGCAGCGTCCTCTGAACCGATTCCCTTCGGAGCGAAACTTCTTGAACTCGATGGCGTTCGTATCGCTACGGGAAATGATTTCGATGACGACGGCGCGCTGAAGCGCAACGACCGCGTCATCCTCAATGAAGAAACAGTGACTTCCCTCGCCGCCGAACTGCAGTCGTCACCGTTCTCCGTGCGCAGCGTTGAGTCCAAGCCCTATCGCAAGCGACCTTTCGCCCCGTTCACAACGTCAACGCTGCAACAGGTCGCCGGTCGCCGTCTCAAAGTGTCAGCCAAGCAGGTCATGTCGATGGCCCAAGGTCTGTATCAGCAGGGCTACATCACCTACATGCGAACGGACTCCACCAATCTTTCCGCCGCAGCTGTCGCTGCAGCGAAAGCGGAGATCACCGAGCGGTACGGTGCTTCGGCGATTGAACAGCAGCCGCGCACGTGGGGTAAGAAAGCAGCGAATGCGCAAGAAGCGCATGAAGCTATTCGTCCTGCCGGTGATCGATTCCGTCGACCCGAAGAAGTTCGGAATGAAGTTGCCCCCGGCGAATTTCGTCTGTACGAGATCATCTGGCAACGCACTGTTGCCTCGCAGATGATCGATGCAATTGGTGAAACCGTCACGGTTCGCCTTGGTTCGGTAACGGCGAGTGGCCGAGATGCAGAATTCTCGGCGGCAGGCACGGTTATAACTGAACGCGGTTGGATGCAGGTCGAAGACTGGCGCACCGACGACACCGATTCTGAAAGCGAAGACGACACCGAACGCCGTCTGCCCCAGTTGAAGGTCGGCGACGGTCTTGATGCCACGGAGATCACTCCGGAAGGTCACGCCACAAAACCGCCAGCGCGATTTACTGAAGCATCGCTTGTTGGAAAAATGGAAGAACTTGGCGTCGGTCGGCCTTCAACTTATGCATCGATCATGGAAACCATTCAGGGCCGGGGCTATGTGTGGAAGAAGGGTTCTGCGCTTGTCCCCAGTTGGAATGCATTCGCAGTAACGACATTGCTTGAACAGCACTTCGCTGAACTTGTTGATTACGACTTCACCGCGAATCTCGAAGGTGTACTCGATCGCATCTCGAATGGTGATGCCAACAGCGTCGACACACTTGCCGAGTTCTATTTCGGTCCCATGGTTGACGGAGCACGAAAAGATGGGCTTCGCGATCTCGTCACCGAGCGACTTCCCGAAATTGATGCCGCAGCTATCAACACATTTCTTCTTGGCGACGATCCCAACGGGATGCCAGTCATCGCCAAACCTGGAAAGTTCGGACCGTACGTGCAGCGCGGCGACGACACCGCGTCGGTTCCAGAGAATCTTCCGCCCGCCGATCTCACTGTCGCAGTTGCGCTCGAATTGCTTGCCATGCCGAAGGGCGGCAAGCCCATCGGTGAAGATCCTGAAACCGGCCTGACAGTTTTCGTGATGAGCGGAAAGTTCGGGCCGTACGTCCAACTGGGAGAAATTGAAGAAGCTCCCGACGAGAAGCCTCGTCGCTCCTCATTGTTCAAATCGATGGACCCCTACGAGGTCACACTCGAAACCGCACTCGAACTTTTGTCATTCCCGAAGGTGCTTGGATCCGATCCGGAAACGGGGAAATCGATTCGTGCGCAGAACGGAAAGTTCGGCCCGTATCTGACCAAGGGCGATGAAGGCGACGCCGAGAAGCCAGAAACTCGGAGCCTGGATTCCGAAGAGCAGATGCTTGGTGTCACGTTTGAAGATGCACTCGCGCTGTTCGCGGTGCCGCGCCAGTATGGGAAGCGGTCGCCGAAGCCGCCTTTGGCGGACCTCGGCATCGACCCAGCCTCAGGCCGTCAAATGTTGATCAAAGACGGAAAGTTCGGTCCCTACGTCACCGATGGCGAGACCAACGCCTCGCTTCGTGTTGGCGATGTTCCGGAATCGCTCAGCCCCGAACGAGGCGCGGAACTTCTTCAGGATCGGCGCGTCTACATCGCCGAAAATGGCGGGCCGGCGGCCAAGAAAGCGGCCAAGAAGTCCGTGAAGAAAACTGCGAAAAAGAAGTCGACGGCTAAGAAGAGCGCCAAATCTCGGACCAAGAAGCCTGACCTCATGACCGCCCGAACGGTAGGGGCGGGGCAGTCGAAGGCGGCCAAGAAGGCGACCAAAAAGCCCAACGTGGTCAGGTCCGACTCCCAGATCCTCGACCAGGAACGCTGAACACCCGCAGGGCGGTGCTCAGGGGCAGCAGGGACCTCTCCTAGGCTCTTGCCATGGCTGTGCATCGCCCCGAACCCCGGGACGACGCCGATCCCCCCGAGGATGCAATGCCCGTCGAGGCTTTTGGCCCCGGCGTCGACGCGACCATCCCGGGCTGGAGTCGTGCCTCGCTCTTCGGCGAGGACACCGAGACACTCTTTACGAAAGATCCCTCGGATCGACCAGGTTTCCACGTGCGTCTTTTTGGTAGCCACGAGTTTTTCCGACTTTGGCTCGTGCAAGTTGTCTCCGCCACGGGCGATTGGTTGGGCTTCTCGGCAATCATCCTTTTAGCGGCCACCATTGGCGGCGGCGCTGGTGCTGGTGCGATTTCACTCGTCATGGCCGCGCGCATCGTGCCTGGGTTTTTCTTCGGACCACTTGCGGGCGTGCTTGTTGATCGTTGGGATCGCAAGAAGGTCATGGTCACCTGCGATATCGGACGAGCAGTGGTGATGGTGCTGCTTCCGTTCGTCAGCGATGTCATTGGTCTTGTTCTTGCATCGCTTGTTCTTGAAGTTCTCACGCTGTTGTGGGGTCCGGCGAAGGATTCGGAAGTTCCGAACTTGGTTCCTCCGGAACACTTAACGACAGCGAACTCGTTGTCGCTGGCTGCGGCCTACGGAACTTTTCCGTTCGCGTCGTTGCTGTTTGCACTGCTGGCCGGCTTGTCAGTTTGGATTGGCCGAGTTCCTGGACTTGGGTGGCTCGAAACCAATCAGATGGCATTTGCGTTTTATGCCGACGCACTCACGTTCGTTTTTTCGGCGTGGATGATTAGCCGACTTGCATTTCCCAAGCGAGAACGACGTGTGCGTTCGACCGCTGATGATGAACGACGCGTCGATATCAAAGCCACTCTGCAAGAACTTCGTGAGGGCTGGAACGAAATTTGGAAGAACCACACAATTCGAGCCGTGAATCTTGGACTTGCTACTGGACTCATCGGTGGCGGCATGCTGATTCCGCTTGGTGCGGTGTTTTCGACGGAAGTGCTTGACGCTGGCGCTGCTGGTTACGGACTTTTCACGACGTCGCTTGGCTTTGGTGTCGCGATCGGCGTTGTTGGAGTGTCGGCATTCCAGAAGCGATTGCCTCAAACCACAACCTTCACCGCCGCGCTCTTTGTTGCGGGCATCGCGTTGTTCTGCGCCGCCTCGTCTTCGTCGTTGTGGGCTGCGGTGATCTTCGTTGGACTGATGGGTATTGCGGTCGGGCCGGTCTACGTTCTCGGTTTCGCCATGCTTCAACAAGAAGTGGCCGATGACCTTCGCGGTCGTGTCTTCAGTTCGCTCAACACTCTTGTTCGTATGTGTGTACTTATTGCGATGGTCGCCGGTCCATTGCTCGCCGCCATCCTTGGTCGCATTGCTTCGACGATGATTAATAATCGCGTTGATCTCGGAGGTAAGACGCTTGAACTCCCTGGCGTACGCCTGGCACTTTGGCTTGCGGCACTGATCATCATCGCTGCAGGATTTGTTGCCGGAGCTTCGTTGCGTGCGGGCCAACGAACCAAGCGTGCCGGCGAATCGGCTCATCCTTCCCGGCCGAATCCTCCGGATCCTCAGCCACTTGATTTCACGCCGATTGATCTTCGCCCGGCTGCCCCGGCACCGGAACCCCAATCCGACGACGTAGCTTCCGGAGAAACGACATGACTCGCGGATCGTTCATTGCGTTTGAAGGTGGGGAAGCGTGCGGAAAATCGACGCAGTCGCAACGGTTAGCTGCCGCGATCGATGCAGTGCTCACTCGCGAACCGGGTGGAACAGTTGTCGGTGCGCAATTGCGCGCGGTGCTTCTCGATCCGCAAACAGTCAATCTTTCCGATCGTGCTGAAGCGCTTCTCATGGCCGCTGATCGGGCGCAGCACGTCGCAGAAGTTGTAGAGCCGGCGTTGGCTTCGGGACGTCATGTGGTCACAGATCGCTTTGCGGGTTCATCGATCGCCTACCAAGGCCATGGTCGTGGACTACCGGTGGATGAAATCCGCGACCTGTCGCTTTGGGCGACCGGTGGCGTTTGGCCCGACCTCATCGTTCTCCTCGATGTCCCCGAGGCCGAAGCCGATCGTCGTCTCGGTTCCTCTCGCGATCGGATGGAGTCAGAGCCGGCGTCGTTCCATGCGGCAGTGATGGAAGGTTTCCGAGCCCAAGCGGCAGCCGATCCTGATCGTTGGGTGGTCATCGATGGCACGCCTTCGATCGAATTGGTTTCCGCTGCGGTGTTCGCTGTCGTCGCTGAGCGGCTACAACTGCCCCTGTGACTTCACGCACCGACTACCCGCCGCTGTCGGCGGAACTCGCTGGAATTGAACTGTGGGCCAATGTCGTCGGCCAGGACGATGCGATTGGCGAACTTCGTGCTGCAGTCAATGCACCGGTGCACGCGTACATGCTGGTCGGTCCGCGCGGAAGTGGAAAGCGCGAACTCGCTCGAGCGTTTGCTGCTGCGCTCGTAAGTCGTGATCGCACAGGCGACGATGCTGTGCGGCAAGCGCGAATGGCGCTGATGCAAAATCATTCCGACATCACTGAGTTCGAACGAGTTGGCGCATCGATTTCTGCCGAGCAGGCCGATGCGATCATTGCGACCGCGGCGCGTTCTTCTATCGAGAATGGTCCGAAGGTTCTGATTCTTGACGAGTTCCATCTTGTGACAACCGCTGCTCCAAAGTTATTGAAGACCATTGAAGAACCGCCCGCCGGAACGGTGTTTGTGGTTCTCGCCGACGATGTTCCGAACGACCTCATCACAATTGCGAGCCGATGTGTACGCATCGACCTTGCAACGATCACTGACGATGTGGTCACCGAGCGATTGATCGCCGAAGGCGTCGCGCCTGACCGTGCCGCCGACGCTGCTGCCGCTGCTGTCGGAGATCTCGGTCGCGCGCGGTTATTGGCAACCGATGATCGGCTTGCGTTGCGGCGTGCCGCATGGCGCGCTGTTCCTGATCGACTCGACGGCACAGGTGCACGGGCAATCGAAACGGTCGATGACCTGTTAGCGATGATCGAAGACGCCATGGCTCCGTTGGCCGAAGCCCATGCCGCAGAAGTTGCCGAGTTCGCCGAACTCGTTGCCGCTCGAGGGGAACGGGGTTCGGGTCGTAAGCAGTTTGAAGATCGCCATAAACGCGAAGTGCGTCGTTACCGAACAGACGAAATTCGCGCAGGACTTACGGAACTTTCGCGGCGCTACCGCGATGATCTCGCGGCCTCACCGCGCCCGGTCGAGATTGCGGCCGCAATCGACGACATAGCGGCCTTAGCCACCAATCTGGTGAGGAACCCCAACGAACGGCTGCAGTTGGTGGCGCTCTTTACGAAACTTGGCCGACCCCGTCGATGAGTGCACGTCGCCGAGTGGGTCGTATCCGAGCCGGCGGCTAACCTCATCGCTTCCCGCCCGGGTAGCTCAGACGGCAGAGCAGCTCACTCGTAATGAGCAGGTCAGGAGTTCGATTCTCCTCTCGGGCTCTGATGGCTGATCAACGAGCGTTTGCCGAGCAGGCAATGGAATACATGCCGCAGTTGTATTCCACCGCGCTGCGAATGACGCACAACGCGTCCGATGCCGAAGATCTTGTTCAAGAGACGTACCTCAAGGCCTACAAAGGTTTCGCTGGTTTCGAGCAAGGTACGAATTTGCGAGCATGGATGTTCCGCATCCTGACCAATACCTACATCAACTCGTATCGGTCGAAGAAGCGTCGTCCCGAAGAAACTGAACTCGATGATGTCGAAGATTTCTACCTGTACCGACGGATGGGTGGACTTGAAGCCGTTCGTGCTTCTCGTAGTGCCGAGGATGAACTTATGGACTTGTTCTCCGATGCCGAGGTTCAGAGTGCAATCGATGCTCTGCCTGAGTCCTATCGCCTTGCGGTTTTGCTGAGCGATGTCGAAGGGCTTTCCTATAAGGAAATCGCCGAAGATCTCGATATTCCGATCGGCACCGTCATGAGTCGGCTTCATCGTGGAAGAAAAGCACTCCAGAAGCAGTTACATGACTATGCCCTTGCGCGGGGACTGACCGATGCCATCCCCGAAGCCTCCCTGGAAGCGCCATGACCAACGACCCCAACACTCCATCCGGCGTTCCATTTGCCGTCACCCCCGACTGCGAAAAGGTGATGGCTGAGGTCGACAGTTTTCTCGATCAGGAACTCACCGATGCCCTGCGGTCGAGCATCACGGCGCACCTCGAGTCGTGTAGTCCCTGCTTCGAGGTGTTTGATTTCGAGGCGGAACTGCGGCTGGTGATTTCGACCAAAACCCACACCGTGGAGTTTCCCGACACGCTTCGAATTCGGATCGAAGAGAAATTGACCTATCTCCGGATCGAAGGATCTGGGGCGACGGAGTCCGGCGGTGGCGGAGAGCCTCGCCGCGAGGCATAGGATTAGAAATATGAATCTTCTGTTTGCGCAGGTATGGGCATTTTGGATTGCGCCGGTTCTGGTCGCGTCGGCAATCGGGGTCTTGGCAGTGATCATCGGCCTGTACCTGAAGAAGGTCGTCGCTCCCCGCTATCCCAAGCGCTGAGCTTGTGGCCGCAGCGGTCGATTGGGGAGTAGCCGAACGGGTTGCGATCCGCACCTCGAAGAAGGATCCCTTCGCCGCTAGCTATCACTATCAATCGCTGCAACCTGATTTTGATCGTTTAACGGAGATTGCTGAAGAGTTGGTTGCGCAAGAAACCGGTCTTCGATCACTTGCCGGTCCTGCTCGCGCTCGAGTCACCGATCGGCCGGGCTGGATCCGCGCCAACCTCGCGTCGTTTCAGCGGTTGTTGGCACCGATGCTGGAAAAGTTTGGTGATCGCGTTTCGTCGAGTCGAGTTGCTCCGCTGACGGCCCGAATTGCTGGTGCTGAACTTGGAGTGGTCCTCGGGTGGATGTCGGCCCGGGTGTTGGGTCAGTACGACTTACTTGTGATCGAAGAAGAGAATCCGCAAGACCAGGACATCGTTTACTACGTAGGTCCAAATGTTCTTGCGCTCGAAAAGCAGTTCGCGTTTCCACCGGAAGAATTCCGCATGTGGCTCGCGTTGCACGAAGTCACACATCGCGCGCAGTTCACCGGGGTTCCTTGGCTCCGAGAACATTTCCTCGGACTCGTTCACGAAACAATGAACACCATCGACCCGGACCCAGCTCGCGTGAGCGAAACGATCGCACGGGTGACCGCTGCAATTCGTGCAGGACAGAAACCACTTGCCGATGGCGGATTGGTAAATCTGATCGCTAGTCCCGAACAACGGGCAGTGCTCGATCAGGTGAGCGGCATGATGAGTCTTCTCGAAGGACATGGCGATATCACGATGGATCGTGCCGGCCACGACCTTGTTCCGAGCGCGGATCGCTTTTCGAAGGTTTTGCGCGAGCGACGCGAATCGGCGCGCGGTATGGCAAAGGTTTTTCAGCAGTTGATTGGCCTGCAAGCCAAGTTGGCGCAGTACGCCCAAGGAGAGGCATTCATCACTGAAGTTGAACGTGCAGGCGGCCAACCATTGTTGTCGCGTGCGTGGGAGGGGCCAGAGAATCTTCCGAGCATCATCGAGATTCGCGAACCGCGTTTGTGGATCGACCGCATGGCGGCTGTAGTTCCGGTCGCTGGCTGAACTCGATTGGTCATCGTGAGTTCTCTTGCTGAACGCCACGAGGAAGTACTGGCTCGTTGTACGTTCCCGTCTGCGGGCTCGCCGTTAGTTTGCGGGGTGTCAGGTGGTGCGGACTCGATGGCGCTGTTGGTTTTGGCCGTCGCCGCAGGCTGTGCTGTCACTGCGGTGCACGTAGACCACGGGTTGCGCCCTGGCTCGCACGAGGAGGCCGATCGTGTCCGATCGGTTGCCGA
>JAPLAE010000142.1 GCA_026393455.1 Actinomycetota bacterium | reverse complement strand
ATGCCGCGACGGAACTGGGTCTCGACCTTCTCGGCTTCCTTTTCGTGACGGTCGAGAATCTCCTTCTTGACCGGAGGAGTCTTGACGTCCTCGATCGAGATGGTGAGACCGGACTTTGTCGCGTAGCGGTAGCAAAGGTCCTTGATGCGATCGAGACTTGCGGCCACATCGGCCTTGTCGTAGTCGTGCGCAAGTTCGTCGACAATGCGACCCATCGCCCGCTTATCAATACGAGCATTCTGGAACTCGAAGCTCGCTGGGAGCGTCGTGTTGAAGAAGATTCGACCGGCGGTCGTGGTGCGATAGGTCTTGCGACCATCGGCTTCACCAACAACGTGGTCGGGATGGCGATACTCAATCAATGAGTGAAGGCTGATGTCGTGAGCTTCGTACGCACGCTCGATCTCTTCGAGATTGCGGAACACCCGACCCTCGCCCGGACCACCGTTGACTTCTTCAGTCAGGTAGTACGCACCGATGATCATGTCCTGCGTCGGGGTGACGAGTGAACGACCATCGGCTGGCGAGAGAATGTTGTTCGCCGACAGCATGAGCACGCGGGCTTCTGCCTGTGCTTCTGCTGACAGTGGAAGATGGACAGCCATCTGATCGCCGTCGAAGTCAGCATTAAAAGCTGCGCAGACGAGCGGGTGGATCTGAATGGCCTTGCCTTCAACAAGGACTGGCTCAAAGGCCTGGATGCCGAGACGATGCAACGTTGGTGCACGGTTCAGCAACACCGGGTGTTCCTTGATGACATCTTCAAGCACGTCCCACACCTGCGGGCGACGACGCTCAACCATGCGCTTTGCCGACTTGATGTTCTGTGCAAGTTCGGCATCGACAAGCTTCTTCATGACGAAAGGCTTGAACAGTTCGAGTGCCATGAGCTTCGGCAGACCGCACTGATGCAACTTGAGTGTCGGACCACACACGATGACCGAACGGCCGGAGTAGTCGACGCGCTTACCAAGAAGGTTCTGACGGAATCGGCCCTGCTTGCCCTTAAGCATGTCGGAAAGTGACTTGAGCGGACGATTGCCAGGACCAGTGACGGGACGGCCACGGCGACCGTTGTCGAACAACGCGTCGACTGCTTCTTGAAGCATGCGCTTTTCGTTGTTCACGATGATCTCGGGAGCACCGAGGTCGAGAAGACGCTTCAGACGATTGTTCCGGTTGATCACGCGACGGTAAAGATCGTTGAGATCGGAGGTCGCGAAACGGCCACCATCGAGCTGCACCATCGGACGAAGTTCCGGCGGAATAACCGGGACGACGTCGAGGATCATTGCGCGTGGGTCGTTAATACGACGGCCGTTCTCATCACGACGATTAAACGCGGTGACGATCTTGAGGCGCTTGATTGCCTTTTGCTTACGCTGCGCGGAAAGCGGCTTCTCGCCTTCGGCGGGATCGATCTGCTCACGCAAACGGATCTCGTCGGCATCGAGGTCGATGCGCTGGATCAGGTTGGCAATGGCTTCTGCACCCATGCCGCCTTCGAAGTACTCGCCGTAGCGATCTTCGAGTTCACGCCAGAGCATTTCGTCTTCGATGATCTTGCGAGCAAAGAGGGTCTTGAACTCGTCGAACGCGCGCTCGACGAGATCGCGTTCCATGTCGTAACGCT
>JAPLAE010000047.1 GCA_026393455.1 Actinomycetota bacterium | reverse complement strand
GGAGCATCCGAGTCCCGACCCGGTCAGGCGGACGGCAGCGCCGCTGACGGTGATGAACACCTGCGCAAGCAGGGCCACGGGAGTGATGCGCCGATAGGCCCGAGGGGAGAGTCGAGGCAACCGCACGGGTCGATGGTACGGGAGTCGACTCCGGCTTCCCCAACCCCACAGCCCATCGTTGCTTGGAGCCGGCGTTGGCTGCCGTCCCGATTGTCCGGTTCCGGACCCAGACCCCTAGCATCGGCCCCGATGGAATCGGTCGCGCACCCACCTCTCGCTGCGCGATTGCGCGGGTACGTAGCCCTTACAAAACCTCGCATTATCGAGCTTCTGCTCATCACGACCGTTCCCACAATGATCGTGGCCGAGCAGGGTCTTCCCTCGTGGTGGCTGATGGTGGCAACAGTGGTCGGCGGAACTGCGGCGGCCGGTGGCGCCAATGCCATCAACATGTATGTCGATCGGGATATCGACGCCCTCATGCGGCGCACCCGCAACCGGCCCTTGGTCACTGGGCTTCTCAAGCCCCGAAATGCCCTGATTTTCGCCATTGGCCTTGAATTCGTGGCGTTCGTGTGGCTCTGGGCCTTTGTGAACCTGCTCAGTGCCGTGCTTGCCGTGGCTGCCTGCCTCTTCTACGTCTTCATCTACACCCTGTGGTTGAAGCGCACCTCGAGCAGCAACATCGTGATCGGCGGGGCCGCTGGTGCCGCTCCGGTGCTTATCGGCTGGTCAGCGGTGACCAATTCGCTGGCCTGGGCCCCCGTGCTGCTTTTCGCCATCATTTTCTTCTGGACCCCGCCGCATTTCTGGGCCTTGGCCATTCGTTACGAAGAGGACTACACGGCGGCCAATGTTCCGATGCTCCCGTCAGTGGTTTCTCGTCACGAAACAGCTGTTCGAATCCTCATCTACACCCTCATCGTCTGGGCCCTCACGATTGCCTTCATCCCTGTGGGCGATATGGGCTGGATCTATGGGGTCCTTGCCGTGGGACTGGGTGGGTTTTTCACCTTTTTGTCGGTGCAATTACTGCGCGATCCGACCACAGCACGGGCGATGCGCCTCTTCACCTTTTCCATCACTTGGGTGACGTTGCTGTTCGCCGGAATGGCCCTCGACCAACTGGTTCGGTCGGGTCTCTGAGTTCTGGCCTCGGACGCTTCGACCTTGGTTCGGAAGATTCCGACCGATGGTTTTCAATGAGGCATCGGGGCGTGTGTAGGGTAACAGGGCGTGTGTAGGGTAACAACCGTCCCGCCCTTGATCCGGAGGGTCCCCCCTTCGGTCGAGACCGGCCCGTGCCGGCCCGAGTGTGCACGCTCGTACGAGGTCCTTACAGAACATGGCTCTAACCGATACCCGACCGGAAACCGGTACCGACGCAAGCGCGGTCGCCCCTTCCGTCGTACCCAGCCCTCTCACCATCTTCGGAACCGGTGACCACAAAGCCGTTGGCACGTTCTACGTGTTGGCCGCGTTGGTCTTCGGAATCGCTGGTTGGGTTGCCGCATCGCTTTCTCTCGGACACGAGGTCGGATCCAATCCCTTCCTCAGCGGTTCGACGGCAATGCAGCTGGGCCAAACCTCCAACTTGGGCCTTATTTTATTGGTGATCGTGCCGCTGTTCCTTGGCCTCGGTACCTACATCGTTCCGCTGCAGGTTGGCGCAAGCACGGTTGCATTCCCACGTGCTGCTGCCGCCGCGATGTGGACATGGTTGCTTTCATCGGGCGTCTTCATTGTTGCGTCGTTCATCGACGGTGGCTTCGGTGGTTCGCGTGAAAAGTCCGTCAGCCTCACGCTCATGGCCCTCGGCGGTCTGATCATTGCGTTACTTCTTGGCACCGTTTGTGTGCTCACAACCGCGGTCACACTTCGCACGCCGGGCATGACGCTTGACCGAGTCCCGATGTTCACTTTCTCGATGCTCGTCGGCGGAGCGATCTGGTTACTCACGCTTCCGGTGCTGCTCGCCAACTTGCTGCTGATTTGGGTCGACCATCGCTACAACGGAGGCACGACCTTCGGTGCTGGCGCCATTCAGTTCGAACAGGTGTCGTGGATCACTCACGAGCCACAGATCTACGCCTTCTTGATTCCTGGCCTCGGCATCGTCGCCGATGTGATTGCCACCCTGACCGGCGCCCGCCTCGGTCAGCGCAACATTCTTCTGCTCGCCATTGGTGCCTTCGGGGTTCTCAGTGTTGGCGCGTGGGCGCAGCCCGCCATCTACCCCTCGGCCTCGGACGATCTCCTATGGCAGGCCATGGGGATTCTCATGCTGCTTCCCGTTCTGTTGCTTTTTGGCGGGGTTGCCAAAGCCTTCAAAGACGGAAAGCCTTCGCTGAAGAGCCCGCTCGGCCTCGCTGTCGCGTCGCTGCTCTTGACCCTGCTGGCTGTGCTTGCTGGTGCATTGCTTGCGATCACCCCGCTTGAACTTCGTGCCTCTGAACTCTTTGCCACTGGCCAGTTCGTTCTCGCCATTGCTGCTGCGCTCTCCGCCGCCGCTGCGGGAATTGGTTATTGGGGTCCGAAGATGACCGGCGGTCATTCGGCCGACGGCCTTGGCAAACTCAATGTTCTTGTGCTGCTCGGGGGCGGAGCCCTTGGCGGACTTTCGCTCTGTGTGGTGGGTTTCTCTCATCGCTTTACCGGGCTCGACGGCGCTCACGATGCGCTCGTAGGTGTTTCGTCGATCGGTTGCTTGTTGCTCGCCCTGGGCGGAGCACTTGCGCTTCTCGGCCTTCTCAGCGGTGCTCGCAAGGGCGCCCCCGAGGCCGCCGCCGATGCATGGGGCACGGGCCAGACCCTCGAATGGGCCTGTCCTTCTCCGCCCCCTACCGGCAATTTCGGTGATCTCGCCGTTGTTCGTTCGCCCGAGCCGTTGCTCGATGAGGAGGCCTGAGCATGACCGCCCACGTCCTTCCCCCCGCTCCTGCAGTTCAGCGCCCCCGCGTGCTGGTCGTCGGTACGGCCTTTGCTGCAGCAGCATCGTTCATGGTCTTCGTCGGCCTGATCGGCATCTACCTCGCGGCGCGCGCTGATGTCATTGCTTCCGGTACGGCCTGGTTGCCCAAGGGCGTGTCCATTCCGTTGCAGCAGCCCAACACGATGTTCATCACGCTCATCATGTCGGTCTTCACGATGCAATGGGCCGTTGCTGCGATTGCCAAGAACGATCGAGTCAACGCCTACCTTGCGATGGGCCTCACCCTCATGTTGGGTATCGCCACGATCGTCATGACGACCTATCTCTGGTATCTCATGGAGCTCGATATTGCTTCAGGGATTCAGGGAGTGTTGATTTACACAATCACCGGCGCACACATTGTGATGCTGGTGGTGGCGATGATCTTTGTCGCCCTTATGGGCCTTCGGGCCCTCGGCGGGTTACCGCCGCTGCTGTTTTTTGGTACGCGATGGTTGCCGTCTATGCCCTGATCTGGATCTCCATCTACGTCACCAAGTAGGCCGCCATGCTCTCCTCGCGGATGTTCACAACAGCGTTTCGGTTTTTCGCCGGTCTGGCGACCTTTTCGCTGATTGCCGCGTTCGTTAGCGGATTCACCAGCGAAACCCAGTCCCCGATGAACCGCGTGATGGGTCCGCTGACCCTCGGCTGGAAGGGTGGCATCGGCAATCACTTCGCCTACACCATCTTCGTGGGAGTGGCCGTTGCCGCCGCCACCTTGGCGGGAATCCTCATTGCGTTTCGCGATGCCGATCCGGATGCTGAAGCTCAGGTCGTGCATACCGAATCGGTTCCGCTGACTCGAGCTCCCGTGGGTGTGAATTATCTGCCTGCTCTTGGCGCTTTGGCATTCATTCTCCTTCTCATCGGTGCCGCGACCGAAAGTGGTGGCCTGATGTACGCCGCAGTTGCGACGTTGTTGGTCGTGGCCTTCACCTGGACACTTCGGACTTGGGCCGAGCGTGCCACCGGTGACGATCACACCAACGCCGAGCTGTACCACCGCTTCATCGACCCGTTCCGGGTTCCGGTCATTTCGATTCTCCTCATCGGTTTGGTCGCCATCGGCCTGTCGCGTGTTCTTCTTTCGGTCTCGAAGGTTGGTTCCGTCTGGGTGTTCGGCTTAGTGGCGCTGCTTTTCTTCCTCGTCGCGGTGCTTCTCGCTCTCAAGCCCTCGTCGGCCAAGTGGGTCACGACGGTGGTCGTTGTTCTCGGAGCGGTGGCCATCATCGCTGCCGGCATTGCCGGAGCTGTCATTGGTGAGCGCGATTTCGAGCATCATGATCCGGCCGCTCACACCACTGAAGGCGCCCTTGGGGTCGCTCCTGGAGCTCCCGTCGTCATACAGGGTGGCGCATCGTGACCATTCGCACTTCTTTCGCTTCGACCTCAAAGGTTTTGGCCTCCGGGTTGGCGCACATCGCACAGAGTGGTGAACACTTTGTTCACTCCGTTCAGTACTGCAGCAGTCCCTTAGGCCGAGGCCTTGTGCCGTCGGTTCGTTCGCCCCGGAGCGGGTTCGATCCCGCCTCTCGAGGAGAGTAAATGCAGCGCCTTCCCAAAATCGTCCGTGTTCTTGCGGTGATCTCCTTCACGCTCGTTGTGGTGTTGTTCGCCGCGCTCATCGTGAACTCGTTCCAGAACGCCGGAAAGCCGCTTACGAGTCTTACGCCCCAAGGCCCGTCGTCGGAGAGCATTCAGAAGTTGCTGGTTCCCGTCACGTCAATTGCTGCGATTGTTTTTGTTCTTGTCATCGGCGCCATTGTCTTCATTACTTGGAAATTCCGCGAGCGCAACGACGGCGATCCTGACGAATTCCCTGAACAGGTTCATGGCAAGACTGCTCTTGAAATTGGTTGGACCATTCTTCCGGCCCTCATCCTCGCTGGCATTGCCGTCGGCACGGTGATGACGCTCATCAATCTCAACCGCGAAGAGCCAAATTCAATCAACGTGCAGGTCGCTGGTCAGCAGTGGTGGTGGCAGTACAAGTACGACGTCAATAACGACGGCAACTTCGATGGTCCCGAAGACATCACCACCGCAACCGAAATGGTCATTCCTGCAGGTCGGCCCATTCAGGTCACGACCACATCCAACGATGTCATTCATTCGTTCTGGATCCCAGGTTTGAACGGCAAGCGAGACGCTGTTCCCGGATTGCGTAACCCGCTCAAGCTGCAAGCAGACGAACCCGGAATCTTCCGTGGTCAGTGCACCGAGTTCTGCGGTCTTTCTCACGCCAACATGCGCATGCTTGTGCGCGCGGTTTCAACCAGCGATTACGACGCGTGGGTTAAGAACCAACTCAAGGATCACGCCGCCGATCCCACCGATCCGACCGCACTCGCCGGCAAGAAGGTTTGGCAAGCGTTGTGCGCACAGTGTCACGTCATCGATGGAATTAATGACGTGAAGATGAAGGAAACGAAGCCGCCGCTTGTCTCGGGTGTTGCTCCGAACTTGACGCACCTCATGACCCGCGGAACATTCGCAGGATCGATCTTTAATCTCTATGAACCAGTCGGTTCCGACGGCTCGCCATTGCCGATGGGCGATGTTGCCGCTGCCGGCGATCCGGGTGCTGCACTCACTGGCGGCAAGGTCAATACCGCAACCGTCAACCGCGTGACGCTTGAAGCTTGGTTGCGCAACGCACCAGCACTCAAGCCGATGTACCCACAAGGTGGGCGCGGCATGCCGAACCTGAACCTCACTGAAGAGCAGATCGACCAACTGGTCGCTTTCCTCGAGACGCTGAACTGAGCAACGTGATGAACATCCGCACCGCATTCTCTGGAGTTGGTCATGGCACTGACTGAAGACCGTCCGCTCGCCCTCCCGTCGGGTGGTTCCGACGATGGCTACACGCCTACCGGTGTTTTCACTCGGCCGACGGCTGAGACCGGAGCGCGCTCATGGTTCACCACCGTCGATCACAAGAAGATCGGCATTATGTACGGCGCCGCCGCAATCTTCTTCTTGATCATCGGTGGTTCCGAAGCCCTGCTTATCCGTATGCAACTTTGGGCACCGCGTGGCACATTGCTTAGCGCCAACCTCTACAACCAGGTGTACACAATGCACGGCACCACGATGGTTTTCCTCGTGGTTATGCCAATTGGTGCGGCATTCGCCAACTATCTCATTCCGTTGCAGATTGGTGCACGAGACGTTGCGTTCCCCCGCATCAACGCTTTCAGTTTCTGGGCGTTCCTTTTCGGTGGTGTCTTCATCAACTCAAGTTGGTTGTTGGGCGGCGGCGCTGACGGCGGTTGGTTCATGTACGCGCCGAACAGTGGCGTGATTTTCTCGCCAACTCATGGCATCGATTTCTGGAACCTTGGTCTCATCATCACTGGTATCGCATCGCTTACCGGCGCGGTGAACCTCATTGTCACGGTGCTCAATATGCGTGCACCGGGCATGACCCTTATGCGAATGCCGATCTTCACCTGGATGGCATTGGTTTCGCAGTTCCTGTTGCTCTTCGCTATTCCCGTTCTGACGTCAGCTCAGGTGCTGCTGATGCTCGACCGTGGTTTCCACGCCAACTTCTTCAATGTGTCAAAGGGCGCCAATCCGCTTTTGTGGGAGCACTTGTTCTGGATCTTCGGTCACCCCGAGGTGTACCTAATGATCTTGCCGGCATTCGGTTTGGTGTCCGACATCCTCCCGACATTCGCCCGTAAGCCCATCTTCGGTTACCCGTTCATTGTGTTCTCCGGCATCGCGATCGGCTTCATGGGTTGGGGCGTGTGGGCCCACCACATGTTCGTTTCCGGAATCGGCCCGATCTCGGTCACCACGTTCTCGCTCACCACGATGTTCATCGCCGTGCCTACGGGTGTGAAGATTTTGAACTGGACTGCCACGATGTGGGGCGGCAAGTTGAAGTTCTCTTCACCAATGTTGTTTTCGATCGGGCTCGTCACCATGTTCACCATTGGTGGTCTGTCCGGCGTTATGCACTCGGTTGCTCCGATGGACTCTCAGCAGACCGATACCTACTTCATCGTCGCTCATTTCCATTACGTGCTCTTCGGTGGGGCGTTCTTCGGTTTCATGGGTGGCTTCTACTTCTACTGGCCGAAAGCATTCGGCTACATGCTCAATGAGAGCCTCGGCAAAGCGAATTTCTGGTTGATGCTGCTTGGCTTC
>JAPLAE010000122.1 GCA_026393455.1 Actinomycetota bacterium | reverse complement strand
CTGAGTCGGTCGCTTCGGGCATCGGCGGATAATCGATGGCGATGGTCTTAACTGCGAACTGCGACCGGCCTGACCCAATGCGAACTTCGTTGTCATCGGCTTCGAACGTGACCGCACCTTCAGGAAGATTGCGAACAATTTCGGTGAGGAGTTTCGCAGGAACCAGCACGGTGCCATCCCGGGACCCAGACACTGATGCGGTCGCGATGATGGTCAGGTCGAGATCGCTACCGGTGACCTGGAGATTGTCGCCAACCAACACGAGGTTGAGGCCAGTTAAGGCTTGGCGGCCCGCGCTGCGCGGGGTAACGCCGCGAGAGGCAACGGTGATGGCTTCGACGAGTGGATCTCGCTCACAACGGAACTTCACGTCGGCTCACTTTCCTGACAGACGGTCGTGCTTGATGTTGTTTTAAAAAAGAAGGAGAAATAGGTAGTGGTAGTAATAAGGGCTGTGGATTGTGGACAAACCGGTGTTTCCCCAGCGTGAGCGCAGTTTTGTTGTCCGACGCTCATCCACAGCAATCCACAGTCTGAACCGCGGGAGTGACAGCGCGGGGGATGACTGTCGGTTCGTCCCCTGTTCATGCAGTAGCGCGCGCGCCATGGTCCACCGGGTTGTCCACCGCGCGAGTGTTCGCAATGACGCGCGGGTGTTCGGGAAACGGTGGTCGTGGCGAACATGACGATCAGCTGTTCCTGATTCGTTGAGTGAGTTCGGTGACCTGGTCGTAAATCTGTCGGCGCTCTTTCATGAGACCGCTGATTTTCTCGACGGCGTGGATAACGGTGGTGTGATCTCGACCGCCAAAATCGCGAGCAATGGCGGGGTAGCTGAGGTCGGTCATTTCTCGCATCACGTACATACCGATTTGGCGGGCGGTCACCAGAGGACGGCGTCGGCTCTGTCCGCGGATCTCATCGATGGTGAAATCGAACATTTCCGAGGTCTTTTCGAGTCGAGGATCAATGCTGGCGTGATGGGCCGGGGCTGAGTGTGGGTGAGGATGTCGCTGAGGACACCTTCGGCCAATTCCACCGTGAGGGGGTTGCCGGTGAGGCTGGCAAATGCGCAGACCCGGATGAGCGCGCCCTCGAGTTCACGGATGTTGTTGGTGATGTTTGAGGCAATGAATTCAAGGACATCGGGCGGCGGAGCGACAGGCTCTCGCTCGGCCTTCTTGCGGAGGATGGCCAGGCGGGTTTCGAGTTCGGGGGGGTTGATCTCGGTGATGAGCCCCATCTTGAAGCGGCTACGGAGTCGGTCTTCGAGGGTGGAAATGGAATCGGGAGGCCGATCTGAGGAAAGCACGATCTGGGCGTTGGCCTGATAAAGCGATTCGAAGGTGTGGAAGAGCTCTTCTTGAAGGCCTTCCTTTCCTTCGATGATCTGAATGTCATCAAGGAGAAGCACGTCGATTTCGCGGTACCGCTTCTTGAACTCCGGCATGGTGTTCTGACGGATGGCGTCGACGTACTGATTGAGGAATTGCTCGGTCGAGACATAACGAACCTGATGGCCGGGGTAGATCTCGCGCACGTAGTTGGCGATGGCCTGAAGAAGATGGGTTTTGCCAAGGCCAGCGTCGCCGTAGATGAAGAGTGGGTTGTACGACTTTGCTGGCGTCTCGGCGACACTGAGGGCCGCGGCGTGGGCAAACCGGTTCGATGTTCCTGTGACGAAAGCGTCGAAGGTATAGCGAGGGTTCACGGGAAGCCCAAGCTCCGCCGACGGGGGCACTGTTGTCCCCAGATTGGCGGGAGTTGTCAACAGCCCTTGCCCATTGTTGGGGATATCTGTGGATTCACCTGTGGGTGGTGCTGGGGAGAAGTTTGCCGTTGGGGGTGCGACGTCGGTTTTGACTTGGATGAAAAGCGAGACATCGCTTTGTCCAATGTCGGCGAGAGCGCCGGAAACCAGGGTGAGATAGCGCGTCTCGAGTCGTTCTTTGACGACAGAACTGGGCACGGCAACCGAAAGCACGGTTCCGTCGAGGTCGAGTGGAGTCACCATCGAGAATGTGGTCATCCACACGGCCTCGGAGACCTGCTCGCGCAAAGCGATCGTGCACTTCGTCCACAACTGTTCGGCTTGGTCCACCTGCACGACGGCCCCTGACAATGAGTTTGGTTCCACAACAACGTGCACACTTGTGGAAAAAGTCGACCGCTGTCCACACGGAGTGGTTTGCCGCCCTTCAGCACACGTGTACCCCACCTTCGGAGCGCCGTCATCGAGGCCCTGTGGATGGGTGCGGGACCGTAGCACGACCCCGGTGTTGCTGCACCGGGGCTCCACCCTCTAGCGTTGTCATCCGAACAGGTGTCGGGCTCCTTGCGCACGCGTCAGGCCGGGCCCGTTTCCACACCACAACCCTTGTCAAAGAATCAACGATCTGCCGGATCCCTACTGGATCTCCAGGTCGCGGAGGCCCCTCGTGAAGCGTACGTTCCAGCCCAATAACCGCCGCCGGGCGAAGAAGCATGGCTTCCGTTCCCGCATGGCCACCCGTGCAGGTCGCAACGTTCTGCGGTCGCGTCGCCTTAAGGGCCGCAAACGGCTGTCGGCCTGATCTGGCGAATTCGTGATCGCCGCTCGTTCGAAGAACTGCGGCGGCGCGGTCGCCGGGTTCGTAGTGGCACGGTGGCGGTAACCATGTTGGCGTCGTCGGTGTCGGTTGACGAGCCGCCGCGAGTCGCGTTCGCCGTTTCCCGCAAGGTCGGAACTGCCGTTGAGCGCAATCGCCTGCGGAGGCAGGTCCGCGCCCATCTCGGGGAGCTTCGCGCCGCAAAAAGCCCGCTTTTTCCTTCAGGTTGTTGGCTTTTTGCTCTGCAACCGGGAGCGGCGGAGGTCGACCGTTCGGTCCTTTTGGCCGATGTCGAAAGTTGTCTCGATCGACTTGTTGGGAGTACCCAATGAGCGCGGTCTGTGGGCAGAACCACGATTTGTCGCGCGCAACTGACCCCGAGTATCGCCCGTCGTTTCCTGCGCGTCTGACGGCACGGTGTGTGCGCGGCTATCAATGGTTGTTCGCCGGCCGGGTTTCGCCCTGCCGTTACGTCCCGACCTGTTCGTCCTACGCCCTCGAAGCACTCGAGGTGTATGGGTTCGTGCGGGGTTCCTGGTTGTCGATTCGACGACTGGGCCGGTGCCATCCTTGGGGTGGTTCAGGATGGGATCCCGTTCCCGATAGGAAGGCCGCCTAGTCAATGGAAGCGTTTTTTAAAGCCTTCGCGTCAGTGTTGGCGTTCTTCTACGACATCACCGGGAACTATGCCGTTGCCATCATCCTCCTGACGTTGGTGGTGATGATCATCGTCACGCCTCTGACCCTCAAGGGCACGCGCTCGATGATGGTGATGCAGCAACTCCAGCCGGAAATGAAGAAGATTCAGACCCGGTACAAAGACGATCGAACGAAACTCAACGAAGAACTTCTGAAGTTCTATAAGGAAAACAGCATCAACCCACTGGGGGGCTGTTTGCCCCTTTTGGTGCAGATGCCGGTTTTCCTGGTCTTGTACCAAGTGCTGCGGGGCCTCACTCGTCGAGTGAGCGATCTCGGCGCCGACGTCGGTTGGGTGGCGAATCAGTTCAGCCACGGCCTCACGCCAACAAAGGCACCAGCGTTCGAACGCGTGTTCGATCCAGCGTGGATCAATCCTTCCACGAAGATGTACCAAAATCTCTCGACCTCCTATCAGATGGAGGCATTTGGCCTCGATCTGTCAGAGAGCGCGAGTCAAGCAATGAAGCAGGGCATCGGACACGCCCTGCCGTTCTTCGTGCTGATTGTGATTGTTGCCATCAGCGGCTTCATTCAGCAGCGACAAATTCAAGGCCGTAATCCAGGAGCTCAAACCAATAACCAGCAGCAGATGATCATGAAGATCATGCCGTTCTTCCTGCCGGTGATTTCGTTCGGTCTTCCTGCCGGTTTGGTTCTGTACTTCGCCGTATCGAACCTCTACCGAATCGGTCAGCAGGCGTTCATTTCGAAGAGCATCTATGGCATTAGTGCCCCTGACGGCACCAAGTCCTGGAAGCACCTCTTCGGCTTTGGTGTACAGCCCAAGGCTGCCCCGAAGTCGAAAAAGTCCACGTCGAAGTCCATCAGCGCAACCTCCCGCCCCGCCAAGAACGCAGGGGCAAAGGGTGGCGCAGGCAAGGGTTCGACGAAGGCACCAGCCAAAGCTGGAGCCTCCAAGGGTGGCCGGACAACCGGCCGCACCACCACCAGTTCCCGAGACACCAAGGGCAGTGATTCATCAAAGAATGAGAATCGCGAAGCGTCGACACCGTCGACCCCCTCGTCCGACGCCAGCGATACGTCATCGCCGCCGTTGCAGCCTCGGGCGCGCAAGAAGAAGAGGTAGTACCAAATGGAGTGGGTGGAAATCACCGGCCGCACCGTCGAAGAGGCGAAAGATGCGGCACTTGATCAATTAGGCGTCGACACTGTTGATGCAGAGTTTGAAATCCTTGAAGAGCCCTCACGGGGATTGTTCGGCAAGACGAAGGGCCAGGCACGAGTCCGGGCCCGTATTGCGCCGACGCGACCCCGACCGAAGGTCGAGCGACGAGATCGTCGCAAGAAAAGCAGTGGAACTGGTGGGGGCCGCAATAAAGCCCAGCGACCAGCTGAAACTGCGACCGACGCGGCCCCGGCCGCACCAGCATCCAATGGCAAGCGCCCCAATCGCCGCAGCAGCGGTCCGAAGGCCGAGCCCACCGAGAAGGAAAACACCACCGTGACTGAAACCGTTGATGTCGATCTGGCGGAACACTCCCGCATCGTCACCGAGTTCCTCGATGGATTGGTCGATTCATTCGACCTCGAGGGTCGTGTCGAAGCCGTGTCCATTGATGACGAAACCACAGAGGTTCGAGTCGAAGGACGTGACCTCGGGATCCTCGTGGGCCCGAAGGGCAACACCCTCGCCGCCATCCAGGAACTCTCCCGGACGGTTATTCATCGCAAGGTGTCGGGCACGGCCGCAGGCCGCGTCCGCCTCGACGTTGCTGGTTATCGCCAGCGCCGCCGTGAAGCCCTTGAGCAGTTCACCCGGGGAGTGGCCGAAGAGGTTCGTTCCTCCGGTGTCCAAAAAGCCCTCGAGCCGATGGGATCAGCTGACCGCAAGGTTGTGCACGATGCGGTGAACGAGATCGAAGGCGTTTCCACCATTTCTGAGGGCGACGAACCCCGTCGCCGCGTGGTGCTCATTCCGTCCTGACCGACAGAGTGAGTAGTACCTGAGTCTGAGTCGATGGCCCCGCCTGGTGCGGGGCCATCGTCGTTTTCCGAGGCCCCCAGGATTCTGGGTGGGGCCTGGAGTGTCGCCGGAGCGGGTCTGCGGGTGCGACAATGAGCAGGTGCAACCCTCTCCCCCACTGCTGGCGGTCCTTGAGCGAGCTCGGCGCCTTGGTGTCCTAGGTCCCGGGCCGGTCCTGGACCATGTCGTTCACGCCCAAGGCTTTCTCGATGTCCTCGCCGAACTCCCGGAAGGGTCGTTGGTGGTGGATCTCGGATCCGGTGGCGGAATCCCTGGGCTGGTGATTGCCGAGGCCCGGCCCGACCTCCGGGTTCTCTTGCTGGATTCGCTAGAGCGGCGAGTAGCGCTCTTGGCCGAGGCCGTCGTTGCGATGAACTGGGAGGGTCGGGTCATTGCCGAGCTAGCTCGAGCAGAAGACACCGGCCGATCCCCGCAGTGGCGGGGCCAGGCCGACGCAGTAACTGCTCGCTCCTTCGGTCCCCCAGCGACGGTGGCGGAATGCGCGGCCCCGTTGCTTCGAGTTAATGGGCTTCTGGTGGTGAGCGAACCACCGGAAGCCAGTGACCGGTGGCCAGCAGAAGGAGTGGCGCTCGTGGGGCTGGCTGACGAAGGCGCTCCCGTGGCGGGCATGCGCCGATTGCGCCAGACGGCGCTCTGTCCCGAGACTTATCCGCGCAGGGTGGGCATGCCGGCAAAGCGACCGCTGTTCTAACCAGTCGCTCCCGAGGGCATGTTTCACGTGAAACATGCCGACGGAGACGCGGGGAGTGCTGTGGACGTGTTTCACGTGAAACACGAAGGGCCGCAAGGGCCAGGATGCGCCGTAGCTGGGGTCATGCCGTGAAGCCGAGTTGAATCCTTGACCCGGGGGCCCGGGACGGGCAGGATGGCCTTCGTTGATCGCTTGCTGCGATTTCACCCCCCGACTGCGGTGTGTGCCGCCGAATCCGAGTTGAGATCCATGGAATCTGATGAATCTGGTAGC
>JAPLAE010000078.1 GCA_026393455.1 Actinomycetota bacterium | reverse complement strand
GGCAACGGCCTCGTCGACGGTCGTTACCGGACGCCCGTCGGACACCGGAATGCCGAACTGGGCGAAGAACTGTTTGCCTTGATATTCGAGTAGATCCACGGCTGAGAAGGTAGTCACTCTTTGGGGTTGATACCCAAACGACGGAAGTGACATCGGGCGCGCTTCTCGTGAGTGGGCTCGCTCCGTGATCGGTTTCGATCTCAGATCGGGCGATACTGGAGCCATGCCCGTGCAGGAAAGCCGTAAACGCACATCTCGATCGGTGGTGTTAGCGGTCGCCGGCATTGCCATTGGGATCGCCCTGGTCCTCCTTCTCTTTGTGGTCGCCATCCCCTCTCTGACCGAATCCGGCAAAGTCGAGGTGAAACTCGGATCTGACACCTATGACGCTGGTTCAGCAACGGCGCGCGCCCAGAACATTGCCGATGGAGGACCGCTTTTGTTCTCCGACGTTTCCAGCGGCAAGCGCGACATTTTCTTGCAGCACGTCGGTGACGACGTGACAACCGGTTGGTATGCGTTCGATGCTCGTCGCCCGGGCCAAGCGCGTAACTGCACGCTCACTTGGCAGCCCTCGCTCTCCAACTTTCGCGACCCATGCGACGGCGCAATCATCGCCGACGACGGAACTGGTCTTCTCGCCTATCCGGTGACGATCTCGGATAACGGCAAAGTCATCGTCAACCTCAATGGCGACACGACAACATCGACAACCGCCAGTTAAGTCAACAACCCGACTGGGTTATGCGTGGAGACCCGCTTGTGTCGTATCCGCTGATGCCGCAGGCGACTCGGGTGCGATCGCCGACGCTGAGCGATCCGATGACGCACGGAAGAAAAAGAACATTGTCGGCACGACATAGATGAACCACGCCACCATCTGTAGGACGGTGATGGCAGGCGTGAAGTTGAGAAGACCCTTGGCCAGGCTGCCGTACCAACTCTCACCGTCGAACCACGACGAAATGTTGACTGCAATGGAGTCTTCACCGGGCAACCATCCGAGTTCTTGGAACTCGTGAATTCCGTAGGCGAGCACACCAGCGGCAACGATGATCAAAAGTGCGCCGGTGATCTTGAAGAACGTTGAAAGGTTGAACGTTACGGCTCGCTTGTAGATCAAGTATCCGAAGAGTGCCGCAACAAGGAGACCAAGGACTCCGCCGACAGCCGGATGTCCGCCACCCGATGCAGCTTGATCATTGGTCCAAAGAAAGAGTGCGGTCTCAAGTCCTTCACGTCCAACAGCAACCGCAGCCATGGCGGCGAGTGCGAGTGAACCCACGTCGATTGCGTGGTCCATCTTCCCTTGCAACTCACCCTTGAGTTTGTGCGAGGTCTTTCGCATCCAAAAGATCATCCATGTCAGGAACACCACCGTGATGATCGACATCACACCCGTGAACATGATTTCGGAACGCTCATCGAGCGACTTCGAAGTGAGTTCAAGAATTCCGACGAATCCGAGGCTGCCCACGATTGCGATCGCGACACCTACCCATACCGCCCAAAGTCGTTCGGTGCGGCCCGTCTTCACCAAGTAGGCGACGAGGATGCCGACAACCAGCGAGGCCTCAAGACCTTAGACCGATAAGGAAGTTGGAGAACATGATGGACCTCGGGAGGGTCGAGTGTTAGGTATGCCTTACAAGAGAAATGTTAGGGCAACCTAACGGATCTGACAAGTCGTCAGAAACATTTTTCTCAGCATTTCTCGAGCGGCGCCCAGGCCAGCAGGAGCCGCTTTTCGCCGAATCCCGGGAATCTCACGACCGCCTCGGCCTTATCGCCAGCGCCTTCGATGGCCAAAATCACGCCTTCGCCGAACTTGCCGTGGCGGACATCGTCACCGGTCTTGAGCCCAAGGGCATCGGCCCCGCTCGGAGCGGGAGGAGCGGGCTTCAGCGCCGCATCAATGACGTCGTCACGGTGCGATCGCCCACCGCCACCGATGACCGAACCCGACCAATCGTCGTTGTCTTTTTGCGTGCGTCCGCCACTGCCCCAAATGCCACCGCCGCTGGAACCACCGGAACCGCGGTTCGCCCCCCATGTACGACCAGAGGAACTATCGGAAGAACTTCTCGACGGACGACGGCTCCCTTGCACGGACTCAACGAGCTCTGCAGGAATTTCATCGAGGAACCGACTGGGCGGGTTGTACTGCGTGCTTCCAAACATGGTTCGAGCCCAGGCGTGACTCAGATAAAGACGTTCGCGGGCACGCGTGATGCCGACATACGCGAGACGGCGTTCCTCTTCGAGTTGATCGGGATCACCGAGCGTGCGCATATGCGGGAAGATTCCGTCTTCCAAACCGATAAGAAACACACAGGGGAATTCGAGTCCCTTGGCCGAATGCAATGTCATGAGCACAACGGCTGAATCGTCTTCATCGAGCGCATCGGTGTCGGCAACAAGGCTTACTTGTTCAAGGAATTCATCGATGGAACCAAAATCTCGCGCTGCGCCGACAAGTTCAGCGAGATTTTCGAGACGACCTTCCGATTCGATCGAGTGTTCAGCCTCGAGCTCTTCGACGTATCCCGAACGTTGCAACGCTGCTTCGATCACGGCCGCTGGGCCCTTGTCGACGAACAACGTGAGTTCGTCGATGACTTTAAGGAATTGTTCAATTCCCTTCAGGGCCTTACCGGTAACGCCTGCGGCGGCAGCTTCACGAAGTACATCAAAGAATGTGAGTTCGTGACTGCGCGCATAGACGTCGAGTCGGCCTACTGACGATTCACCAATGCCGCGCTTGGGAACATTGAGGACACGCTTCACGCTGACTTCATCGGCCGGATTCACCGTGACCTTCAGATACGCCAGCGCATCTTTGACTTCTCGGCGATCGTAAAAGCGCGTGCCGCCAATGACCTTGTACTGAATGCCAACGCGCATGAGGTATTCTTCGACAAGACGGCTTTGCGCATTGGTTCGATAGAGGATGGCGCAATCGCCCCAACGGCGACCACTGTCATGCAGATGACTCAGTTGATTCGCGACCCACTGTGCTTCATCGGCTTCGTCATCGGCGTGGTAGCGAATGATCGCTTCGCCGGC
The DNA here is from genome assembly GCA_026393455.1 of Actinomycetota bacterium. Lineage (GTDB taxonomy): Bacteria > Actinomycetota > Acidimicrobiia > Acidimicrobiales > Acidimicrobilacustridaceae > Acidimicrobilacustris. The sequence continues at coordinate 803 of JAPLAE010000078.1, read as the reverse complement.
ACCTGCTTCGGTCCAGAGTTCTTTGGGACGGCGCGACATGTTGTTGTCGATGACCGCGTTCGCGGCGTCGAGAATTGTTTGCGTTGACCGATAGTTCTGTTCTAGCAACAGCACAGTGGTATCGGGGAACGCATTTTCGAAGTCGAGAATGTTGGTGATGTCGGCGCCGCGCCACCCGTACACACTCTGGTCGCCATCACCGACAACGCACACATTGTGGTGCTGCGCACCGAGCATGAGCACCATTTCGTTCTGCACGTGGTTGGTGTCCTGGTACTCATCAACCAGGATGTGGCCGAAACGACGCTGATAGGTCTCGAGAACATCGGGGTGTTCGCGGAACAACTTGACGGTATTGACGAGTAAGTCGTCGAAGTCCATGGCGCCGGCTTTGAGCAGGCGCGCTTGGTAGTCAACGAAGACTTCGGCGATCTTGCGATCGAAGATTGAACCAGCACGAGCCGCAAAACCAGCGGGGTCAAGCCCTTCGTTCTTCGCCGCCGAGATGGCACCGTGCACCGAACGGCTAGGGAACTTCTTCGGGTCGAGGCCAAGGTCGCGAACGCAGTAACCGGTGAGCCGCTCGGCATCGGACTGGTCGTAGATCGTGAACGAAGACGGAAAGCCGAGTCGACTGCCGTCGCGGCGCAGAATGCGAACACAAGCCGAGTGGAAGGTAGAGACCCACATCTTCTCGGCCACGGGACCGACAAGCGCTGCGACACGCTCTTTCATCTCCCCCGCTGCCTTATTCGTGAAGGTGATGGCGAGGATTTCGAACGGCGAGATGCCGAGATCGCGGA
>JAPLAE010000001.1 GCA_026393455.1 Actinomycetota bacterium | reverse complement strand
TCATCGACGCCAATCCTCCCGGCGTTCACGGGGTGCACAGTTATTCCCCCGATGAATACGGAATCGATCCCGATGAGGTACGCGCGGAATTCCGCGAATACATCGAGCACTTCGATCTTCCGCCGGAATGATCCCAGCGCTCTGACTCAGAGCATCACAATGACGCGACCAGTGGTGTTGCGTGATGCCATCGCTTCCATTGCCGCCGGAAGATCTTCGAAACTCGGAGCGCTTCCGACAACTGCTCGGACGGCACCCGACTTCACCAGTTCGACGATGTCGGCCGTAGCGATTTCTCCGAGTTCACGGGGCGCAACATTCCAGCCCATGCCCTGCTTGATCACACCGATCATTTCTTCGGACTGGTAATTGAGCAGCACGCCGCACAGTTTGAAATTTCCCATGGTGACGTGGCGAGGAACGATGAACTTTTCGTCGGCCACAACTTTGTTTGAAGCAAACCCCATCATGAGATAGGTGCCGTTGTAGGCAGTGCACGCGAATGAATCGGGCATCACTGCTTCACCAACGTTGTCGAACACGATGTCGACGCCGAGATTCTCGGTGTCGGCCAGCACGACCGCTTTGAAATCTTCACTCAGGTAATCGATGGCGACATCGGCACCGAGTTCACGGCACAGCGCGACCTTCTCTGGTCCACCCGCGGTTGCGTACACGCGTGCACCGAACGCCTTGGCCAATTGGATTGCCGCCGAACCAGCACCACCGGCTCCGGCATGAATAAGCACGGTGTCGCCAGCTTTGAGACCAGCACGATCGATGAGGCCGAGCCAGGCCAAGTGGAAGGGAAAGAACAACGCCGCGGCATCGGGAAGCGGAATCGCTTCGTCGATTTCGAACGCCGCGATCGTTGGGCAAATGACGTACTCGGCGAATCCGCCGAAGGCTTGCTTGGTAACAGCAGCGACGCGCTTGCCCATCCACTGCTCGGCACCCTCGCCACACGCATCGACAATGCCAAACGCTTCCATGCCCGGGCTGTAGGGGAACTCCGGGCGGACCATCATGTTGCCGCCGGTGATGCGCTCGAGGTCGTTGAGGTTCAGCGGTATGGCTTGAGCCTTGACGCGAACTTCACCGGGCCCGGGCTCGGGGAGATCAACCTCGTCGAGACGCAAGACCTCGGTTGGTTGGCCATATTCATGGACTCGCCATGCCCTCATGAGTTCCCCCTAATGCCGATGAACATTCAGTTCACCAGATCCGACGTAACTGCGCACCTTCGCGACGAACGCTCAGACGTTCTTTCCGGTCGGCCGGCGTAACGACGGGAGTGTCTGCCGGCAAATACTGACGAACATCTGCAACTGGCACCTTGATCATCGTCGGATCGGGAAAATCACTGGCGTGATTCCAGCGCATTTGAATCATTCCCCACGGAACATCGGCTTTGTCGAGCCAATTGGGAACACCCGGATCGGTTCGCGAGATCACCGCTCGAAATTTTCCATCGCTATCGATATGCGCTTGTACGTCATTAAGGCTTGATTGGCGATTTACCCAGTCGACAGTTGCGAATCGGTCGTCGGCAACGAGTGCTTGCCAATACCGCACCTTCTTAGGCAGCTCGGTTTCGATAATGAGCGCTTCGTCATCTTCGATCTCGTGGATGCCGTCGTAATAGGCCTGGGTGGGCAACCCGCCAATCGAATCGATCTTGGTTGAGCGCAAGAACGTATTGACCCCATGGTGTTCTCGATAGAACCGAACAAGGTGCATATCGAACCCGATCATTCCCTCGATCCACTGAGGAAGATCAGCGAAGCGGCGCGAGATGTCTTCCGGCGTCATATCCGAACCTTTGTCATCGAGCCGTTCAATAGCCACGCTCGCATCAAGTTCGTGATTCCAATCGCATGAGCACTTACGCATCAGTAATCGACAGGTTTCGGGGTCGAGTTGCCACCAATCACCGCTGTGCCCACTGGGACGCTCCGCACTCAGCACAACACTGAAGTAGCCATCGGCACCAAGGGCGAGATCGTCGAGATCATGGGTTGCAGGCACACGGCTTCCGTTGTCGACCTGCGACGGACTCATCATGTCGAAGGTCTGCTGTGTGATTTCAATGAACCGCGAGGTTCCTCGGTAACCAGAGATCCGATACACGCCATCGCTCGCGACTTCGGTTGTTGAATACACATAATCAGGAGATGGCCCACCCTGATTGAACGCGTAGTTCCACAGCGGCATGAACACTGGTCGGTTGGCGTCGGTATAGACCCGACACAAATAGCCTTCGGACAAAATCGAAAGCGCGAGTTTGTTCATGTCTTGGCGTTCGGCTGGTGTCGCACCTTCGGGTCGCCAAATCTTCAGAAGTCGATCGATCACGGGACCAAGCGCCGCCAACTGATCGGCCCAACTCATTCCCATATCGCTGTTGTTGTTACTCATTCGTTCACCCCTCTAGTTCCACACCGAATCGATCGATGTAGAACGCGTAGTCGGCCCGTATCTCTTCAGAACTCAAACCGAATTGCTCCGGCGTGTAGCGGTGATCACCGTGGGCACCCAAACGGTTGGCCGACTGCCATTCTTCGACCGCCACTTTGGACTCATCGGTAAACGCGAGACCCAGGAAGTCATAGACCTTGCGCAAAACGCCAATGGGGTCTCGCGCTAATTCGTTGTGGTGGACATCGAAGAAACGTTCCTCACCCAAGCGACCACGGGCAGCGATCGCTTGTTCCATACCAACGCGCAGGTGATTGGAGACCTGCGGCCCGACCTTGCGGAGATCGCGAGGATTTGCCGCTATCGGGAAGATCGTCGACACAAGACTTGAATACGAAGGCACTGATTTTGCGGGGTCTCGGTGGGTCATGACGAAACGAACATCGGGGTACGCAGCAACAATCGGTTCGAGATGGAACTTGTGATGCGGTGACTTGAACAACCAAGTCTGTGGCGGGTACTGCGATTGCAGCACCTGAATCACGCGGCGGTGGTAGCGAAACGTTTCAGTGAAGTCCGCCGACCGCCACCATTGGTGATAGCTGTAGACCGGCAATGTGTACTGCTGGCCATGAAACGCCATACCCAGCACTTCAGAATCTTCCGTCGTGGCATCGAGGTCATAGAGATGCATTGCCAACAGTTCTGGCGAAACGTCCTTGTTCGCCTCCGCCGCCCGCAATCGACGCGCATCGGTCGCCTCGGTCATCGGAGTCGGCGGTGGAATCGGTTCGGCCTGTTCCCAACTCCGCAAACAACGGAACTGCGGATCGAGCGACATCATGTTGGCCAACGCTGTGGTTCCCGTGCGCGGAAGACCGATGATGTCAACGGGCCCAAGCACCGGAGCCTCGAGCGTCTCCGGATACGCCGACAGCCATTGTTCTAGAGACAAGCGGTTCTCTAAGCGCCGCCGAAACGTCGCCACAACCGCTTCGTCGACTGACCGCTCGAACTCTGCGTCATCGGCAACGCTTTTCAGCAGCCAGTCAAGCCCTTCACGAAAGTCACCCGGTCCGAAATCGGCGAGCCCGGTGCTCGCTGCTGCCTGCGCCAAAAGGTCATCGACACTCGGGTATCGACCGTCGTTTACTTCGCCTTCTGACCCTGTCATGCCATCCCCCACTGCCGCGCCATACGGACACTGAGCAGCACCGTACCCCGTGATTCGGTGGTGGGACATCGTGAGTTCCAGTCGGAACTACCCCGTAAACGCGGGTGCGACCGGATCAGGGGTCGGAACTGGCGGAGCAGTGGTGAGCGAAACCACCAACGTCTTCGCGTGACCGAAGCCGTCGTCAAGGGACAAGCCGACCGCAGTACACAACGACGCACTCACGCACGACACCGCAGACAGATAATTCCGGCCCGAACTGAGATTGGGGGATGAAAGTTGCGTCCACGAAAGGCCGTCCCACACCAACACCAAGGGTTTACTGTCGGCATTATCGCCGTAATTTCCGACAGCCACACACGAAGAGGTGCTCACACATGACACTTCAACAAGCCGACCGTAGGGAGCGTTGAGATTCGGACTCGCTACTTGCGTCCACGAAACCCCATCCCACACCAACACCAAGGGCTGGGAACCAACGACATCGTTGTATTGGCCGACCGCGCTACACCAACTGGCGCTGACGCATGACACCGAAATCAATCCACTCTCAGAAGTACCGAGATTCGGCGCCGTCACTTGTGTCCACGAATTTCCATCCCACGCCAAAATCAAGGCCTTGCCGCCTGTTCCGTCATCGTACGTGCCGACGGCGGTACACGAATTCTCCGCAACACATGACACGTACGCCAGGTTGTTTGCACTAAGACCAGCTGCGTCGGGAGTACCGGGACCTCCGGGACTGGGGGTTTCTTGCTGAGTCCAAGTCGTGCCATCCCATACCAAGACCAATGGCTTCCAATAGATCTGCGCATTGACGACGGTCAGGTAGCCCCCAACGGCGATGCATCGCGATGCGGTGAAACACTTCAGCCGCAGCACTTCGCCACTGACCCCGCTCTGAGTCGTGGGGCTCGGCTCTTGGGTCCATGAGACGCCGTCCCACGCCAACCCCGTACCTCCATATCCGAATGCAAAACACGACGAAGTCGTGGCACATGAAACCATCATCAACGAGCCAACGAGATCGGCTTCGGCAAATTCAGCCCACGAGGTGCCGTTCCAAGCCAACGCCAACCCGCCATCGGCTTCGCCAACTGCGGCGCACCACGAGGCACTCACACACGAGACAGAATTCAGAACGTTCGAAATGACACCGGGGTTAGGACTCGGCACGACCGTTGCCGTATCGACCACCGCACCAGCCGGCGTTGATGCGACGACAGAACCAACCACGACCGCCATGATCGCAACCACTGCGAGAACCGCTCTGCGAACAATTCGAGAATCTCCGAAAGAAATTGTCGAGAGACCCCGTGCCGGTCGACCGACAAACCTTAGCGGTCGCTACCTCCTACATCGTGAATCAGACCTCAGCCGAAAACGTCGAGTTTCTACCCCGTAAACGCTGGCGCGACCGGAACCGAAGCCGTTGTTGTGGTGGTGGTGGTGGGCGACGGAGTCGTCACTGACTGCCATGACTGGTCTGAGTTATCGAAGGAATCGGAAAAGATGGGAGTTACGTTCGAACCGTCAGGGTTCATCGTAAAGATGCCATACGGATTGGGCCCGCCCATGGAACGTTCGATTGAGATTTTCGTTCCGTCAGGCGAGTACATCGGATGATCGTCCTCAACTGAATTATTCGTGAGATTGATCTGGTTCGAACCATCGGCGTTCATCAGATAGATCTCGCGCGTTGAGCCGAGGCCGGCGGCATTTCGTGTGAAGACAATTCTTGTTCCGTCTGGTGACCACGACGGCCAAAGGTCGCGCGCAGTATTGCTCGTGAGAGCAACCGAATTTGAACCATCACTATTCATCACATAAATCTCGTAGTCGCCATCGCTATTACTAGAGAACGCGATTTTCGATCCATCGGGTGACCATTGCGGCATCCAATCGGAATCGGCATCGTGTGTCAGATTGATCTGATTCGAGCCATCGGCATTCATCACGTAGATGTCGTCGACGCCGAGCTCAGCCTGTTCATAGATAATTTTTGTGCCGTCCGGGGACCACGACGGAACATAGTTGTCAACGGCGTTATTCGTGAGCTTGATCAGGTTTGAACCATCGGCATTCATCACGTAAATCTCGAAATCACCATCGCGATCACTGTCGAACGCGATTTTCGTTCCATCCGGCGACCACGCAGGGAACTCGTCCACTGCAGGGTTGTCCGTGAGTCGGGTGATTCCAGATCCATCGGCATTCGACGTATAGATCTCACCGTTGGGATCGTCCCGATGCGAATGGAACGCGAACTTTCCATTTGCACCAGGAAACTGCGCCGAACCAGCCGGCGTCGACACGACCACACAACCCAACACAACTGCCCCAACCGCAAGCACTGCGAGAACTGATCTCCGGACCATTTGAGAACCCCCGACTTAAAGTCGAGAGACCATTTGCCGGTCGACAAACAAACCCTACGCCCAGTTCACTTACGGCACACTGACCGCCAGCAATCGGGCCTTGAGCCGTAAATCACTAGTTTCGACCCCCCGGCGTGTTCAGAAGCAGGCGAAAGAAGATTCAGTCGAATAGATGCAGCGCAGAAGTTCTCGAAGACGGCCCTGAACTGATTCAGCTCTTGTTGTTTGGATCGAACGTCAGTGATTGACGACGTCGAGCAGCAACAGCGGCCATACCCGAACCGAGCAGAGCCGCACCAATACCGAATTCAATGAGCATCCGGGAATCAGAACCAGTGGTTGGCAACGCCGATGAAGTATCCGGAGTCGGACCGTCGTAACTAATGGCGGTGACCGTGCCCGAACTATCAATCGAGAACCACGCTTGGACAAGCAGTGGGTTACCGCTCGCATCAACGGTGGTCACAGTGACATCGTGCGCTCCAGGAGCGAGATCAGCCGGCAACAAATACGTGCCCCCAAAGAGGCCCTGTGCATCGACAACACCATCACCAAGAACAGTGGTGACCGAGTGAACAACAGATTGGAACGGAGCCCCTGGCTTTCCGCCAGTCCCATTCAACGTCAACGACAGCGTCCCACTTCGAATCGAGGAACCTGGACCAAAGTTGAAACCAATCGGACGACCCGTGCTTCCGGTCGTCGTCGTTGAAGACGACGCAGTCGTCGTCGTTGAAGACGAAGACGAAGACGAAGACGAAGACGAAGACGAAGACGAAGACGAAGTGGCGCCGAACTCGAATGCACCGATATCAACGCTCGAGCCAACCACCCGGGCGAAGCCTGTACCGCGTTGATCGAACTGATTTCCCGTGAATGAAGCAACAGGCGACGGACCGGCGTTGATGGCAGGTGAGCTATTCAGTAGCGCCATGGTCTTCGTACGACCGCCATTATCGGCGAGCGCCGCGAGACCGGGTGTGGACGAGTTGATGTTGCCAGTTCCGGTAACGGTGATACCAGGATCGATCGAACCCAGTATCGAGTTGGTGGCCGACATGAATTTATTTCCCGCGTAGTAGAGAGACACGTCTTGCTGGTCGACGACGTCGGCGTGATTTCCCGAAATAATTGTCCCAGAGACTTGGAACGTTCCAATGGAGTTGAAGGTGATACCCCCACCACCATCTGAGACCGAACTTGTGCCTTTGGCGGTGTTGCCAGAGATCGTGTCTTGATTCAAGGTGAGTGAACGCACATAGGCGATGTGCATTGCCCCTGCACCATGCGTTGACGATGAGTTGCCGGTGAAGGTGGAGTTACTAATCGTGACGTCATTATCAGTTCTCGCGTATAGCGCCCCGGTCGTCGGAGCCACGTTATTAGAGAAGGTCGAATCTGTGATCGTGACCACATGTCCTGAACCAGGATTCGCAACAAAAAGCGCTGCTCTTGTGTAGCCAGCATCGGCATGATTCCCCGAGATTGTGCAATCGGAAAGCACGAGATCACCGTTGTTAACCGCCAGAAGTGCGACGCCGATCGTGTTCGGTCCGTTGAGAATGAAGTTGTCCGCAATCGTGTCGCCGGTGAATGTGGCATTACCGGTCATCCGGAGTTCAACACCAGCCCCACCATTCCAGGGCTCGGTTGCATCACTCGGCAGCCCAAGCGTCTCGTTGCGCAGGATTGAGGAGTTTGAAACCGTAACGTCTTGGGTGCCTGAATCGACTGTCTTGATCGCCAGTGCCCCGCCCCACATTTTGGCGTAGTTGTCAGTCATGGTCGAATTTGTAATCGTCACAGTGCTGTCGTCTTTAGGGCTCCAACTCCAAACCGCCCCACCGCGACCGGCGGTGCTGTTGTGATCAATCTGCATGGAGTCGAGTGTGAGATTGGTTCGGAACGATGCGAACGCGCCACCGTCGATGTCAGAGTTGGCGCCGGTAACACGCAGACCGCTTATCGAAACATTGAATGTTCCTGATGTGCTGTACATGTAAAACGCGCTCTTGTGTCCCGATGTCTCAGTACTTGCGTCAATGGTCAGGACATCTTTTCCAGGGCCCGTGATTACCACCGAGTTTGTAATTTCCAGTCGGGAAAGCAGATGGATACTTCCCGAAACTGATCCATCAAACACCACCGTGTCTGCGATGGAATCGGCGTTCGCACTGATGAGCGCCTGACGAAGGCTGCCGGTTCCCGAATCGTTGGTATTCGTGACAGTGAAGGTTGAGCCCGTCGCCCCAGCCTGCGGCGCAAGGAACATTGCTGTTCCCACTCCACCCAGCAATAAGGAACCGCCAGCAGCGATGCGACCAGCAGAAAGAGGCAATGAACGTGACTTTTGCATCACATGATTGTAGGTGATTCCACTCAGGGTCTATAGAACCGGGCAGCCAACAATCCACCGACCCGAATCTCTTCTCCCTGCGACCGACCCGCCACTTCTACAACTTCGTGGGCGTTGAGGGACTCGAACCCCCGACCCTCTCCTTGTAAGGGAGATGCTCTAACCAACTGAGCCAAACGCCCGAAGGTGACCAGCGTAGTCGTCGTTAGTCGAGGTGTTTTTCCGCGGCAGCCGGGTCGATCGTGTGCGTGGCCCGCACCCTTGCCAATGCCACCATCGCTTCAGCAGTTTCGAACTGAAGCTCGGGCAATGCGTCTGGAGCGAACCACTTCGCTTCAACAATCTCCGGTGAGGTGGGGCGTACTTCGCCAATTTCTGACACCGCCACTGGTCGAGCTCGGTAGACGACATCGACGCGTTGCGGATCAGCATCAACAACCACTGCAGGCGGACCGACAAGTTCAACGGCGATTCCCACTTCTTCGAACACTTCGCGACGCGCTCCAACTTCAGGCGCTTCGCCACGCTTGAGCAAGCCACCAGGAATGCCCCACTTCTTCCGATACGCCTGACGCACGAGAAGGATGGCGCCATCGGGTCGTTCGATCACACAGATCGCGCCGACGGTGTACGAAGGCGACACGGTTCGGACCGTGATGCGTCGGACCGAACGCGGGAACAATCGAAAAACGCGCAACGCCAGGCGATAGGTGCGCGCTCCGATTGATCGATCCATGCGCAAAGCCTATGGGCGCTTGATGCTCCGACGCGCATCGACGAGTTCCGCAAGTAGTTCCGGTGTAGCAGCGGCAACTGGGGTTCGCCGGTCGGCGTGTTCAAGGACAACAAGGTCGCGATCATCGGCATCGACAATGACGGCACCGGCTTCCTGACACACCAACAGTCCGCCGAGGTAATCCCACGAACCATGTGCGTTCCACGAGCAATCGATGTAGCCATCGACAACACCACACGCGACTGCACACAGGTCGAGTGCGCACGCACCAAGTGAGCGGAACTGATACCAACCCAACCAGCGATCGGGGAAACCGGAAAGGGCAACGAGCGATTCGCGCATCTTCGTTGCCCCCGAAGTGGTGATGGCATTTCCGTTACGCGTTGCTCCCCCACCGCGCACCGCTTCGAACCGATCACCAGTGGCCAAGTTGATGACCAGCGACGCGCGCGCACCATCGGCATCGACCGCACAAAGACTGGTCGCGTACCAAGGGATGCCACGACTGGCGTTGGTGGAACCATCAAGCGGATCGAGCACGACGGTGATGTCGGCATCGGGTCGATGACGACCGGACTCTTCTGAGAGCACCCCGACCCCAGCGCGTTCAAGCACCTCGAGCGCGGCGGCGTCAGCGGCAAGATCGCTGTGGTACTGCCCATCACGAGTTCCAGCAAGACCCCAATCGTCAAGATTGCCGAGCGCGACACGAATCGCGCTCGCCGTTTCATCGAGGACTTCGAGCAGGATTCTGTCGTCCATGGGGTCGACGGTAGCCTGACCTCCGTGGCCATCATCGACGTTCCCGGCTTCATCGCTGATCTCAAAGACCACGCTGTCGATCATGCCTTCCACGTGCACGATGAGCGTCACTTCATCGAGACCTATTCCATGCGCCAGGCCTGGGAGATTGACCTCCACCCTGAAGATGCCTGCGGCGGTCCGCTTGATCTCCATTTGTCGCTCGAAGTTGACCCGCGAGTCATGATCGGGTTCGAAGACAAGATGCTCGAAATTCCTGAAGGCGACGACCCGATCGAAGGCTTCTCCTTCCCGCTGGCCTTCACCTGGACGCTTCCTCCGCTTCGTTATCCGCCCGACCTGCTTGTGCTCGCAACTGAATTAGCGGGCTTGGGTGGCGTTGAACTTCCGCTTGAGGTTTCGGCAATCGATTCGTTTGCGTCAGTCACCGATGCTGCGGAACGAAGCCTCACGATTATTTCGCGCATTGAAGTTGGGCTCGACCGCATCTATCTCGGACAAGAACAAATGTGCGATGTGCTCGATACCTGTCACAACGTCAGCACTTGGTTGCTTGATCGCTCAACAATCTGGCTTGGCGAAGAACTCTGAGCGTTGCCCTCGTGGATTCCATCGTGCTCACCATCGTCCCGTCCTGTTCACGCCCTGAGGCCGCTCTACACTTCGCGCAGTTGCAGTTTGAGGCATGGGGACATCTCTACCCGCAGTCATCGATCGAACAATCGACCTTCGACCTGCGGGCAGAGCTTTCGCCTACCACCGACCTCGCGCTGCTGCGCATGGCCTGGTTCGCTCTCGACGTCGAGGGACAACCATTGGGAGTCATCATGCTCATAGGCGATGGCGAGGTTGAACCCAATGATGCGATCGAACTGCCGGGCCCTTGGCTCGCAGGATTGATTGTCGATCCGCGTTTTCGTCGGCAAGGGGTGGCAAGCGCTCTCATTAACTTCGTTACCAAGACGGCTCGAGACATCGGCTTTGAGCGGCTGCGCCTGGTAACCGAACACGAGGTTTCGTTTTATGAACGTCGCGGTTGGGTTCGTGAACGTGAGGTCACGTTGAATTCAGTACCCAATGCTGTGATGTTCACTACTCTCACGCTATGAAGATCTCTCCGCTTGCAGGCCATATCGGCGCAGTCGTAACTGACATCGACCTCACCTCGGCGACTCGTGATGACATCGCAACCATCACCGATGCAATCACTGAGTTCCTCATGCTCGTCTTCCCCGGCCAAGGTCACATGACCGATGAGCAACAAGTTGCATTCACGCTGAACTTCGGCGACCCCTACTTCCACCCAATAGCTCGCTCTACGGGCGCGACCGAGTTCAAGGCTGGGCGAATTATCGATGACATTGATCATCCGCCCTACCAAGACAAGTGGCATACCGATGTGAGTTGGGATCCAGAACCGCCGACATTCGGCAGTCTTCGAATGATCGAGCTGCCCGAGCGCGGCGGCGACACGGCTTTCTCGTCCACCTATGCCGCGTATGACGCTCTCAGTGAACCCATGAAACGCTCCCTTGACGGTCTCACGGCGTGGCACAGCATGGGCGATGAGCTGGCATTCCGATCGAAGGCGGGCGATGAGGTCGTCGACAAGACATTGAAACTCGTCCCCGGCGCAACCCAACCGGTCGTCGGCACACATCCAGTAACCGGCAAGAAGTTCATCAATGTGAATTCAGAGTTCACTTCTCATATCAATGAACTGAGCAAGGCCGAAAGCCGCGCCATTCTCGACTTCCTGGTGGCCCATTGTGCCAATCCCAATTTCGGCGTCCGTTGGAAGTGGACCGTTGGCGACGTTGTTCTGTGGGACGAGCGCCCGACGCATCATTTCGCAGTTGCCGATTACTACCCGCAGCGTCGTGAGGTCATTCGCGTCAACGTCCGATAATTCGACGCTGGTTTACAAAGCGCTTGCGCATTCACGTGAGTAGAACAAATACACGGATCAGCGAAGAATGCACCGAACAGTTTCTCGGCAACCCGCTGCATTCTTCTCGCTACTCGATGAGACCAAGTTGGCGTCGGATCGAATGATGGTCGAGATAGTCGATACAGCGAGCGATTCGACCGGTTGTAGTCAGTTCACCGATCATCGCACCGTCGATCGTCACGAATTTCCCCGTTCCTTCGCGATCGCCAATTGCCTCGAGTTGTGTGCCGGTCATCGTGTATTCGATGACGAATCGTTCGGTCGCCGAATCTGATCGACCTTCACTTCCCGCTGAAATGACATCGTGGTCTCGGACGGAAAACTCAAGATCGGGATAACCGCGCAGGGACCGCTCGACCATGGGGCGAAGTTCGTCAGCGCCGACATAGGTAGCGCCCGCCGCCATTTGATGGATGCCGTCATCGGCATACAACCGCACGATGACATCGGCGTCATGCGAGTTCCATGTCTCGGACCAGAGCTGCGCGAACGACTGGTTCACTTGGGGTCCTCCTGGCACGAACACTCTTGAGAAACGGTTGGTGGGGCGGGTGGGGATCGAACCCACGACCAAGGGATTATGAGTCCCGCGCTCTGACCACTGAGCTACCGCCCCTTTGGCCAATCTTGCTCCGGGGGTGGGGCTCGAACCCACGACCCTCTGATTAACAGT
>JAPLAE010000077.1 GCA_026393455.1 Actinomycetota bacterium | reverse complement strand
GGGTCTCTATCCTCGCACGGCAAGGCGCCGGACGAGGAATGGTGTCGGCTATGCCGGATCGGCCGATCCGGATTCTTCCTCTGCAACCTGCTCTTCGGCCTCAACGATTGCTTCGGCCTCGGCGACAACCTCAACCTCGGCAACAACCTCGGCAACGTTCTCGTCAAGATCTTCTGCAGCTTGGGCGTAGGCCTCGGCAGACATTGCCTCGCCACCTTCAGCGGGCTGCCAGACCTGTTCGCCTGACTCTGCGTCGACGACCCATTCGCCTTCGGCCCAATCCTGATTGGCGTACGCCTCTTCTTCAGCAAGTTGGGATTCGGACTTGATGTCCACGCGCCAACCAGTGAGTCGAGCAGCAAGTCGAGCGTTCTGCCCTTCCTTACCGATCGCCAATGAGAGTTGATAATCAGGAACGATGACCTCGGCGGTGCCGGTGTCTTCGTGGATACGAACTTCTTTAACCTTGGCTGGTGAAAGCGCTTTCATCACGAAATCAGCTGGTTCATCGCTGTAAGGAACGATGTCGATTTTTTCACCACGAAGTTCGTTGACGACCATGCGGACGCGTGCACCGCGTGCGCCGACGCAAGCGCCGACGGGATCGACATTGGAATCGTTCGACAGCACGGCGATCTTGGTACGTGCTCCTGGTTCACGAGCACAGGCTTTGATCTCAACAACGACGTCGGCGATTTCGGGAACTTCGAGTTCGAACAATCGCTTGATGAGACCGGGATGTGTGCGGCTCGTGACGATCTGCGGACCCTTTGCGGTCTTGCGAACTTCGACGATGTAGGCCTTGACTCGCGCACCGGGTTCGGGACGTTCGTAGGGAACCTGTTCGGCCTGCGGCATAAGCGCTTCGACGCGTCCGAGATCGAGCAACGTGTAACGCGCATCGGTCTGTTGGATGATGCCGGTGACGATGTCGCCTTCGCGACCCGCGTATTCCTCGTACTTCATTTCGCGTTCGGCTTCACGAATGCGCTGGTTCATGACCTGCTTCATCGTCTGCGCAGCGACGCGACCCCACACCTCGGGTGGTGGGGTGACATCGAACTCTTCGCCTTCGGGGATTCCGTCGTCGTCGAGAGCTTGCGCCATCACACGGATTTCACCGGAATCGGGATCGATGATGACCCACGCATATTCCTGCGAATTCGGGAGCCGTTTATAGGCAGATTCGAACGCGTCGGCGAGTGCACCGAACAGCGTGTCGATCGAGATTCCCTTGTCGACGGCAAGTGCCTGCAGTGCCTCGATGAGATCAGGGGAGTTCATCACGACTGGACCTTCTCTTCCTTGTGGGACGCGATTGACGCGTCCTTCTTGTCCTTCTTGACTTTCATGTCTTTTGTTTTCTTCGTGCCCTTTGTCGATTTCACGGCGTTATCGCCGCTCTTCGGACCGCCGGGCTTCGGCGCTGGTCCCCACACAAAGGTGGTGCGCGCCTTTTCGATTTCGCCGAGGTTGAGCGTGAGGCTCTCCCCGATTGGTTCTTCAAGTGCAATGGTGACGGTGGTATCGGTAGAACTGGAAACCGTGCCGGCGAAACGACGACCGACTGGGTGATTAGGGAATGTCTTGACCGCAACGGTGCGACCAACCGCCCATGCGTAATGAGCTGGTGTGCGCAGCACACGCTCGAGCCCAGGACTCGAGACCTCGAGTGTGTAACCACTGGAGATGGGATCGTGTTCGTCGAATGCTCGAGAAATTGCTCGAGTGGTCTTTGTGATGTCGTCGATACTGACGCCACCTTCACGATCAACCGTGACCCGAAGTACTGGTCCAACCTGTTCAAGATCGAACAATTCGAGACCCTCGGCGGCCACCAATGGTTCGATAAGTGCTCGTACACGTGCGGACACGCTCATTGTTGGCCTCCTTCCAAAGGGTTTCAAGGATCACTGACTGCGGGTTCATCGCCATAATCCGGCCGAAACAAAAGGCGTGGGCAGAAGCCCACGCCTTCGTCAGTACTGCAGAACGATTGCGATACGGACAGTGTAGACCCCTCGGCCCCAAAACGACCACCCGAGACCGGGCCTGAGGCCTACTCCCTGCGGGTAAAATCCCTGTTCAGGACCTCTTTTTGGCGGGTCGAAAGGGATCTTCAGTACGACCGAGCGACGATGGCGACTGCACCTTCGGCGCTATCAGAAGGCGGCAGTGAGCCATCGGGCATGACCAGGCAGCGAACCGTGACGCTCGATTTGGCCAGTTCGGCCTCGCCATCGGTGCCTAGAGCAGCCCACGGAATGCGGGCCCAACCGGTTGCGGCAGCTTCGGCAGCTTCGGCGATGGTGGCGACCTCGACCGTACGGGAGTCCCGGCGTTCGGTCGCTTCGGCCAGCAGTTGCGCTTGCGCAGCGTCGAGAGCGCTTCGCACCGTGGCGGCGAGTCCATCGAGGGCCACGGCATCTTTGGAACCGCTTATTCGATTCGCAAGCGTGACAACGCCTTCAGCCAAATCACGCGGGCCAAGTTCAAGACGAACCGGCACACCCTTCAGTTCCCAGTCTGTGGCGCGACGGCCCATTGATGTCTCGACACGCACATCGAGTTCCACGCGCACACCGGCGTCGGTGAGTTCAGCAGCAAGCGAACGACAACGCTCGATAACGGCCTCGTCGTCGCGAACCGCGATCACGACAACCTGCACAGGTGCAAGCGCTGGTGGAATGCGAAGACCGTTGTCATCGCCGTGACACATGATGAGTCCGCCAACCATTCGAGTTGAAACTCCCCATGACGTTGTCCACGCATGTTGCTGCGTACCTTCGTTATCAAGGAACTGAATATCGAATGCCTTGGAGAAG
>JAPLAE010000019.1 GCA_026393455.1 Actinomycetota bacterium | reverse complement strand
TCCGGTACGGGTAATGCGACCGTGAAGCATGATCGACGCGACGTTCGATACACCCAACACGGCTTGGGCAAACTGCTCCACCACAAGGATGGAAATGCCCTGCGCCGCCAATTCAGCGACACGTTCATACAGCTCCTCGACGATCAATGGAGCGAGGCCCATTGACAGTTCGTCGAGAAGTAAGAGAGCAGGATTCACCGCAAGGGCGCGTGCCATAGCGAGCATCTGTTGCTCGCCACCTGACAACGTGCCGGCGATCTGCTTGCGACGTTCTTTCAAGCGCGGGAACTGCGTAAACGCTTTGTCTTGAACATCGGTGAGAGATGTCCCGGAATGGGTAAACATTCGCAGGTTTTCGGTGACGGTGAGGTTTGGGAAAATCCCCCGGCCTTCGGGCACCAAACAAACTCCAGCCCGAGCGAGTGAATCGCTGCTCACGCCATTGACGTCGCGACCGCTAATGAAAAGCTGACCCGCGCTAGGAACAATCTGGCCGCTGCACACCGAAAGTGTCGTCGTCTTGCCTGCCCCATTTGGTCCTAGCAGCGCGTGCACCTGACCGGCTTCAACGGCGAGGTTGACGCCGTGCAGCACGTCGATTGTTCCGTAGCCACCGCGAATGTTGCGGAGTTCGAGAATCGGGGTCATGACGCCTCCTCAACGGTTTCAGCGCCGAGATATGCGGCCTGTACATGCGGATTGGCCTGGATTTCGAGCGGAGTGCCGGTGGCGATGATCGATCCGAAATCAAGGACGTGGATGTACTCACAGGTACCCATCACAAATGACATGTCGTGTTCAACCAACAACACTGCAAGCCCTTGCGCAACAAGTCGGCGCAACAAACGCGCCATCTCTTCAGTTTCTTCCTCGTTGAGTCCAGACGAAGGCTCGTCGAGAAGGAGAACTTTTGGATTACTTGCGAGCGCTCGAGCGAGTTCTACCAAACGGGCCGTACCAGTGGGAAGCGTTCCCACCATGAACTCCGAAACACTTGTAAGTCCGGTGCTTTCGAGAATCTCGTCGCAGACCGCCTTGGGATCGAACCCTGACTTGTCCCAGGCTCGACGCTGTTCGGCGGCTACGAGAATATTCTCACGCGCAGAAAGGCTGCCGAAGACTTCGAGCTTCTGGAAGGTCCGTGAAATCCCCATGCGGGCCCGCTTGAACGGACTCTTACTCGTGATGTCCTTGCCGTCAAACATCACTTTGCCGCTGGTCGCTTCTTGCAAACCGGTAATGACGTTGAAACAGGTTGTCTTACCGGCACCGTTCGGGCCGATCAGACCGGTGACTTGTCCGGTTTCAACCTTGATGCTCGCCTTCGACACGGCCTGTAAAACACCGAACCGGACAACGACATCCTGCGTTTCAAGAATCGTGGTCATGAGTGACCTCCGGTATTCACCATTTTCGTTTCGTCCACGGCATCGGTAATCGAGAGCACCCGATCGAGCTGTGCGACTTTGTCCTCGGTGAAGGGGCGGCTGAGACCCATACCGTTGATCTCGTCCTTTTCGATGTTCTCCGCGCGTTCTTTCGCAATGAGAAGTGCCTTTTCTTCGCGTGCATCGTTGCGCCAAGGAAGAAGACCGGCGAGATCGCGTCCGGAATAGAACACCGCTCCCTCGGGGCGATAGGCCATCGCTATAGCGCCGATACCGGGACCGATGAGAGCAAGTTGGGTGAGCCAACTTGGATTCCCGAAGACTTCGCTAATAGCGGGGAATGAGGCCAATCCAAGCGCACCCATGAACGCTGCCACCGGATACCGCACACCCTGAACTGCCAGCAACAACACGATCGGCAAACCAGCAAACATCGGGAATGAATCGACGCGCAAGGCCCCGGTTTGCAATCCGAGCATGCATCCTGCGAATCCCGCCATTGCGCCCGAAAGCATGAATACGGCCATCTTCGAAGTGGTGAGATTGATGCCGATTGTGGCTGCTGCTGCCGGACTATCGCTGATAGCGATCCAACGTCGCGCCCATCGACTCCGACGAAGTAGCTCAAGCATGAAGAACAGAAGTGCAAACGTGACGATGAGAAACATCAGGAATGCTTTTCGATCTGCAGCGTCAGTCGAGATTGTGATGCCTAAAATCCGAAGCGGCTTATACAAGACACCTGAGCTTGACGGATCAAGCATGCTCGGATGTCTGACGAGGACTTTGTCAGTGAACTCGGCAAAGGCCATGGTTGCTAACGCGAGATAGAGCCCCTTTAGTCGGAGCGCCGGAAGCGCGATCGCCAAACCGAGCGGCGCGCACACCAACACCACAAACACAATGCCGATGGGGTTGCCGTCCTGGCCGCCGAAATGGCTAAACAACACCGCACCGATTCCGGCGATGGCGTAGTTGGCAAAGCTGACTTGTCCCGCCCACCCGATGAGCGGAATAAGCGAAAGCATGATGAGGCCGAACACTAAGAAGCCAGCGCCGCGTCCGAGCCACACAGTGGAGCGTTCGCCCCAGTTCGTACCGGAGAACCACGGAATCCAGCCGTTTGCCCAGGCCCCCACGATGAGGACCATCGTCAAACCTCCAAGACCTGCTTCCCATGGTTTGGTGAGTCGCTCTGTTCTCTTCGTGAGTCGAACCTTGCCGGTTTCCAGTCGAGCTTGTGGGAGGAAGAGCAGGGCAATGAACAAAATGACACACGGAATCGCTTCGCGCGCGTAACTCCAGTCGGTTCCAAACTGCAGGAACGTTGAAGAAAACGAGGTGGCAAGGCCGATTATGAGACCACCGACGAACGCCATGGGAATGGACTTCAACTGGGCAATCGCCGCCGCAGCTGCCGCAACAATGATGATGAGCGCGAGGTTCTCGACCACTAGCCCGGTTTCGGGAGCAATGAGGATGCCGGCCAGACCTGCAGTCATGCAGCCAAGTGCCCATGATGAGCCAGAAATGATTGAAGGCTTTGCCCCGGTGAGACCAGCGAGACTGCGACTATCGACGACCGCCCGCATCGAAATGCCGAGACGGGTGCGATACAGCAACCAACGCAGCGCAACAGCCACGAGAAGGGCAATGATCACCGTGATGATGCGGTGCCATGTAGCCACAACCGAGCCGAGTTGCACTCCTTTTGATTGTTCATAGAAATGCTCGAGCGTTCGACCAGTTTTCGGACTCCACACCGTGAGCGTGATGCCCATGAACGTGAGCATGAGGCCGACGGTGGCCATGAGTTGAACGACCAGCGACGCGTCACGAAGACGGCGCATAAGAACTTTGTCGAGCAAAAACCCGATTGCGGGAGCGATCACCAACAACGTGATGGCCATCGCTAGCAACGTTGGAATGTGATATTTCACTGATAACTGCCAGTAAACAAACGCTAAGAAACAGCCGATCGCTGCATGGGCAAAGTTAAAAATGCCGGTGGTGGCGTAGGTAACAACCAGACCGCCAGCGGTAATCGCGTAAATGCCACCAAGGGCGATGCCAACCACGAGGAACGTTGAAAGGTTCTTGGTGGAAAGGAAGGTCGCTCCGCCCCAGTTCTTATTAATGACAAACGCCAGAATGACTCCAACGACGATTGCCGAAATGAACTTGGCATTGAACTTGATCCGCATGTGCCCCCCCTGCCCACCGGTCAACGAATTGTGTGGAGAGGGGCCGACCCGCGATGGGCCGACCCCTCTGAGTACAGCGTTATTACTTGATCTTCGCCGCTTCGACCTGAGGATCGAGAGTGACGGTCACGACGTAATTCGGATTGCAATCAAGCGTTCCTGGCTTGCCGGTAACACGCTGGAACTTGCCGTCCTTGAATTGCATGATCGCGATGCAGTCGGAAAACACCTTGGCAGCACTGCGCTTGCCAATCCATCCGTCAGCGTCGAACGACATGGTCTTCATCGTTTCGATGATGGCCGTGCGGGTGATGGCATTCGGGCCCTTGGCGGCAACGATGTCATCGACAGCCTTCTTGAAGGCCATTCCTGCCTGCCATGCCTGTGCACCGAACGAGTCGGGCTTGCCACCCAGCGCGTCGACGTAGGCCTTGAGCGCTGCGTTGGTGTCAGCCTCTTCGAACGGAATGAACTGAGTCCAGACGTAGGTTCCGTCGACAGCAGCTCCACCGGTCTTGAAGTTTTCGGTGTAGCAAGCCAGAGAGCAGGACCACACCTTGATGTCGTTGAAGCCCTGTGCAGCGGCTTCCTTGCGCATCTTGGTCATGGCAACGTCGTTCGAACCGTTGTAGAAGAAGTTATCACCCGATGCCTTCATGGCCTGCACGTAGGTGGTGAAGGTGGACTGCTCGGCACGACCAGAAACCTTCATTGCGTCGGTAACGGTGATGCCCGCCTTCCGCTGCGCTTCGATCTGGATAGTTGAAGACTGCACAGTCGTGGGAAGGTCACCAGGAACCAGGTAGAGACCCTTCATCGGCGTGCCGTTGAAGAGCGTCTTATAGAACTCGTACTGACCAACGAATGCCTTGAGGGTACGTGAACCGGTCAACGTGGTGCAAGGCTCAGCAACAGCCTGCAGCACCCATGAATTCGCGGCGCACTGCTCATTGATGTCATTGGCCAATGCGGCGAAGTCGGGAAGACCTGCGGGCTGTCCGGCCTTATCGGCACAGTTGCCGAGGACGGTGACGTCAGGGTTGAACAGCGAGTTGCCACCAACCATTGCAAGGTCGTTCTTACAAGCGTTGATGATGCCGTTCTTTGATTCAGCGGCATCGAGCTTGGAATCCCATGATTCAACCTTGAGCTGACGACAACCGATACCACCGTTGGCGTTGACGTACTTTGCGAACGCCATCATGGCGTCAACATTTCCTTGGAAAAGACCTGGCGCAAGAGGTGAACCAGTGTCAGCCATAACTTCGACTGAGATCGTGTCGGCCGATACGCCGATTTCGGTTGCTTCAAGTTTGGCGTCCTTGCACTTGGCGCTCGCCGCTGAACTTGAACTCTTTACTGTCGTGTCACTGCTGCTATCGGACCCACTACGACCACAGCCGACAGCAAGGACGCTGACGCTGAGAGCCGCGATGAGCACACCTGCTCTAATTCGCTTCACTGAATTCCCCCTGGGTTTGTTGAACTACTTCGCGAACCATAACCGAATTCGCAAACTCCTGTGTGACGATCGGCACAAAATTGCCGATGGGTTGACGACGACCCCCGTCGCCAGCCCACCGCCTCAAAGTGACCAATCGGTAACCAAAGTTCCGATTAGTGAGTGACTAACAAGAAATGCCACCGTCCATCATCAGGGTTGCGCCACTCACGTAACGGGCTTCGTCCGAACCCAAATAGGCATAGAAACTGGCAAGTTCAGCGGGTTTTCCGACCTCGACGTTGTCGCGAGACATCTTGCGCATACGCCCCCAATCGGCGCCCTTCGGCGGAATGAATGCCGAATACATGTTGGTCTCGACCCCGCCAGGAGCGACGGCACAGATACGAATCGGCACGTCATATTCGGTAGCCAGCGCACGAGTCAGCGCCGACACGCCGCCCTTTGAGGCGCAATAGGCGGCGCTCCAGGGCTGACCCATAACTGCCGCCGTTGAGGAGGTGTTCACGATGACACCGTGGCCACGTTCGACCATCTGCGGAAGCACGGCGCGGCACATGAAGTACGTGCCAGTGAGATTGACCGCAATCATGCGTTCGAACTTCGCCGGATCACCATCGTGGCTGTTGTCGAAGCCGCCGATGCCAGCGACGTTGCACAGCAGGTCGACCTGACCGAATGCCTTTGTCACGTCAGAGACGACAGATTCGACGTTGGCCCAACTGCTGACATCACACGCGAACGCGAGGGCACCGTTACCGATTGTGTTGGCGGTTTCTTGCGCGTTCTCGATATTCACATCGAGGCATGCGACCTTTCCGCCTTCGGCCCCGAGACGTTCAGCGACACCGCGACCAATTCCCGAACCGGCACCAGTAACAATGACGCCCTTGCCTACATACCGTTGTTCCATTGTTTCCTCATTGTTGTGTTTCTTGCGCGAGAGACCTTCACGGCGATGCGTGAGGAATCAAGCAACGAATAGTTTCGACGACGAGATCAGCCGATTTTGAGTACGCCGCGAGCGACTGCGCCCGAATGCATGTCGTGCACCGCGTCGTGGAATCCCTCGAGCGGATATGTGGCAGTAACGAGTTCGTCGAGCATGAATTCACCACGACGATAGAGATCGATGATCTGCAACATGTCGCTATGCGGGCTGTAAGAACCAGCACGACAACCGATCACTGAGCGTTCGTTCTGCGTGAAGCGCTGATACGGGAGCGTGAATGTTGCGTCGCCACCTGGCGTGCCGATGATGACAACGGTGCCGCCCCAATCGAGCATTTCAAGCGCGTTCGAGGTCACTGTTGGGTGGCCGACGACGTCGTACACCCAGTCGACGCCACCGGCGTTGAACGGACCGGAAAGCTCGGTGTCGCTGTAGGGAACGAGGCGACGAACCTGTTCGACGATGTCCTCGTCGCGACCGTTCAGGAAGTCGGTGGCGCCGAACTGGCGAGCCAATGCTTCCTTCTCGGGTTCAGTGTCGATGGCAATGATGCGCGACGCACGCTTGACGCGCAGCGCCTGAATAGCGTTGAGACCTACGCCACCGCAGCCGTACACGACCGCGGTCTGGCCGATCTTGACGTCAGAGCGATACAGCACCGCGCCAGCGCCGGTCATCACGCCACAGCCAACGAGACAGGCTGATGTGAACGGAACGTCCCTGGGGATCTTCACGGCTTGGAAACCACGAACCACTGTGCGCTCGGTGAACACCGAAGCCGCAGCAAAGTTCCAGCACGCTTCACCATTCAGCGTGAACGGCTGAGCCATGTTTCCAAGTGTCTGACGACAACGCGTGGGCTTGCCCTGTGCGCAGGCCTTGCAGACGCCGCACGCAGCAAGGGTCGAAATGATCACATGATCGCCTTCGACGACATGCGTGACACCCGTACCGACCTTTTCGACAATGCCGGCGCCTTCGTGGCCCAGCACGGCCGGCGAGGGCCATCCGAACGCACCTGCGGCAGCGGTGACGTCGCTATGACAAACGCCGGCAGCCATCACTTTGACGATGACCTCGCCAGCGCCGGGATCGCGGACCTCAAGCCCGTCGAGTACTTCAGCTTTTTCGCCAGTGAAAACAATGCCCTTCATGGATTCCCCCAGGGATAGGTCAATAGACGGTGACTAGAAACGAACGGAAACTCAACTGCCCCAAATAATTGATTGCCATTCGGTGTAAGCGTCGAGACCCCAGTTGCCGCCATCGCGACCAATACCGGACATCTTGAAACCGCCGAATGGTGTTTCGTGATGTGTTTGCACACTATTGATTCCAACACGACCTGAACGAATTTCCTTTGCAACCTCAAACGCAGCTGGCGTGTCGGAGCCAAACACGTAGGAGAACAGGCCGTAATCGCTGTCATTGGCGATAGCGATTGCATCGTCGACTGTGTCGAACGGAACGACCACCACAACTGGTCCGAAGATTTCTTCGCGCACAGGAGTCATGGTGTTGTTGCAGCCCGCAAGAAGCGTTGGGCCAATGAAATAGCCCTTATCTGGTCCGGCATTGCGACCGTCGACAACCATTTCGGCGCCTTCGGAAAGCCCGGCTTCGATCATTCCCTGAATACGACCAAGTTGCACTCCGGAAACGACGGGACCGACCTGTGTCGCGGCATCGAGCGGGTCGCCAACCTTGAGCGCACGAGCGGCACCTTCGAGGCGAGTAACGAGTTCGTCGTAGCGGCTGCGTTGAACGATCACGCGTGTCGGTGCGGTGCAGATCTGACCGGAATGAAATGCCCACACACTGGCAATACCGGCAACGACCTTTTCCATGTCCGCATCTTCGAGGACAATGCAAGCACCCTTGCCACCAAGTTCATGAAGCTGACGCTTCATCGTGGGAGCACCGGCAGCAACAATCGATGCGCCGACTGCAGACGAACCGGTGAACGACACCATGTCGACGTTCGGATCAGAAACAAGATTCACGCCTGCAGATGGGCCGCTACCGGTGACGATGTTGATGACCCCCTTGGGGAATCCAACATCTTCGAGAATCTTTGCCAGTTCGATGACACACAGCGGATCCTGCGGAGCGGGCTTCATTACAACGGTATTGCCAGTCGCAAGTGCCGGAGCGATCTTGCCCACCATCGACGTGGTCGGGAAGTTGTACGGAGCGATACAGGCAACGACCCCAAGCGGAACCTTGCGGGCATAACCAGACATAAGCGCGCCAGCGGCAAGAGGAGTCGTGCCAATGGCCTGAGGCGGAAGGGCAACACTCAGGTCGTGCATTGCGCCTTTGGCGTAACGATCAAAACGCGAAATCGCGACGGGGATCTGCATAAGCGAACCCACCGATGACGTTGCACCGGTTTCGCTAATGACTAGGGGGATGAGTTCAGGAGTGCGCCTGGCCAATTCCTTGCCGGCGGCAGCAAGAAGCGCCGACCGTTCTTCCGGGGAAGTACGACTCCACGCCGGGAATGCTTCCTTTGCCGCAGCAGCGGCACGAGCCACGTCTTCGGCTGATGCCTCGGGCGCTGCAGCCACAACCTGCTCAGTTGCGGGATTAATGATGTCGTACGTGCCATCGCCGCCGGGGACCCATTCGCCACCGATGAGCTGACGGTATTCGTTCATATTTGCCATGGTTGGGCACGTTAGGACAGCCACCGCCATTCGTCATACTGAACTGTTCCCACGCGGCAGTGGACGGCAACCGGGTGCGGTGTAATCTGACGGTTCGTCAGAAACTCCGCCTCACTGGCGGCCCAACGAGAGGGTGCGCACTGTGTCCGACACAAGCTACGACGAGATCATCAAGGGCGGAACGGTCATTGATGGAACCGGCACCCCCGGTCGCGTTGCCGATATCGCTATTCGCGACGGAAAGATCGTCACCATCGGAAAGGTCGACGGCGATGCAACGATCGTCACCGACGCAACCGGGCGGATGGTCATGCCCGGCGTGATCGATGTCCACACCCACTACGACGCGCAACTTCTTTGGGATCCAGGCGCGTCGCCATCGGCGAACCATGGTGTCACCACGATCATCGCCGGCAACTGCGGATTCACCCTCGCTCCCCTGCGCCCCACTGCCGCTGAAGCGGAGTACCTGCAGGAAATGATGAGCCGTGTTGAAGGCATGCCCCTTCCCGCTCTCAGGACGATCGACTGGAACTGGGAAACCTTCGAGCAGTACCTCAACCAGTTCGAGAACCGGATCTCAGTGAACGCCGGGTGGATGGCCGGACATTGCGCCATCCGTCGCTACGTGATGGGCCCTGAGTCCGTCGGAGGCGAAGCAACCCCCGAGCAAATCGAAGCAATGGTGGCCGAACTGCGCAAGGCCATCGAAGTCGGGGCACTCGGCTGGTCATTCACAACATCGGGCAGCCATAGCGACGGCGACGGACAACCCGTGCCGAGCCGCTGGGCGTCCACCGAGGAAATGCTCGCAATGGCCACCGAGGTCGGCAGGCACGAAGGCACAAGTCTTGAAGGCATTGTTCCCGGTTGTCTCGATCGATTCGCCGACGACGAAATCGAATTGCTCGCAACCTTGAGTGCTGCAGCAAAGCGCGTCATGAACTGGAACGTCCTCACGATCGATAGTCGTGAACCCGATCGCGTGGGTCGTCAGGTCGAGGCCTTTGACCGCGCCAAAGAAATCGGCGGCCGCGTCGTTGCCCTTACGATGCCCGTTCTCGTTCCAATGAACATGAACTTCGCAACATTCTGTGGCATCTGGCTGCTCCCAGGATGGGAAGACACGCTGCGTTGCGATATTCCTGAACGCATCACCCGACTGCAAGACCCAGCGACTCGTGCAACCTTGCTCACCGCGTCGAAGTCTGAGGAAGCGGGCATCTACCGTCGCCTGGCTGACTGGGAGGACTACGTCATCGGTGACACGTTTGCACCAGAAAATGCTGGTCTCTCGAATCGCACGGTTGGCGAGGTTGCCGCCGAACGAGGAGCCGAACCATTCGACACACTTCTCGACATCGTTATCGCCGATGGGTTGCAGACAATCCTGTGGCCGGCACCGAAGGACAAAGACCCTGAGTCATGGCGCATGCGGGTTGAAGCGTGGAACGACGAACGCGTCATGATCGGCGGCTCCGACGCTGGTGCGCACCTCGACCGCATGTGTGGCGCAACATTCCCCACCCGCTTTTTGGGAGACATGCTCAACGGACGCAAGCTGATTCCTATCGAGCGAGCGGTGCAACTCATCACCCAAACACCCGCCCAATTGTTTGGACTTGTCGATCGAGGCACCCTTGTTGAAGGCAGCAACGCCGACATCGTGGTGTTCGATCCGGAAACGATTGGCTCAGAGAACGCTCATATGGTCGCCGATCTTCCTGGCGGCTGTTCTCGACTCACGGCTGATTCCTACGGCATCGAACGCGTTCTCGTGAATGGAACGGCAGTGATCATTAACGGTCAAGCCACCGGCGCTACTCCCGGCACGGTCTTGAAGAGCGGCAAAGACACCTACACCGTTCTGCCGTAACAAAACCCAGTCCGAGTCTTTGCTCAGATTGCGTTACAAGTTTGCCTTCTGGCTAACCAATTTCTTACTCCTATGTGGAATTGTCGAGGGATGCGAAATCGACGTCGTGCCATTTTTGTTCCCGTTCTCTTCGTTCTTCTCGCCGGTGCACTCGCGTGCGCTAGTACTTCAAAGAGTGCCACCTCCTCACCGACGACTGCGGCCAGTGTCACAAAGTCGCTCACGTCTCATCCCGCGTTTGGCACCTGCCCCGACAGCGCCTTTCCCGATCTCAGCGGAACAAGTGCTGGCGCCAACTATGCCGCGCCAAAAGTGACAGTTACGTGCACCGATACCGAAGTGACCGTGACGTCGAACAACATGATCTCCTACGAGTTCGTAGCGAAGACCCCCAATGCTTTGGCGCCACAGAACTTCACGTGGAAGATTCCGCTGAAACCAACCAAAGCAGCGGCACCGACGAATATCGAGAATCGGTTGGGAACACTTGGTTTCACAGTGACTGGAATCGCGATTTACGGGCCGACCGAGGGACCTATGCCGGCGGCCGAAGCCTACGGAGATCCGGTTGGAAACGGCATTCTTGACTTCTGTGGTGGACACGCTGGCCCAAGTTCTGACTACCACTACCACACGATCGTTTACACCGACGCGGCCTGCAATTTTGAAACATCGCAGTTGGTTGGCTTCGCGATCGATGGTTTCCCGATTTACAACTCGGTGATATGTCTCGATGCTGGCTGTACACAGACAACGCTCGCCAAGAGTGGCTACACCAAGACGGGTGATTCGAAGTCCTATGTGTGGAAGGCCTATGCCTTTAGCGGCGGCACCGATCCGGGAACACTTGATGCGTGCAACGGGCGCACCGAAGCCGACGGTTCCTACGCCTATCACCTCACCCCAACACAGTTCCCGTACATCATCGGTTGCCTGGTCGGAACGGCAAAAACCCAAACAGGAAATGCCGCTGCACCGATGCCGCAAATGCAGGGACAACAAGGACCGTCTGGGCCGCAAGGACCTCCTCGAAGCTAAACCGCATCAGTCCGCGAAGAAGGCCCGGGCAGTTGCCCGGGCCTTCTTCATTTCGTTCTTGTAGCGACTCAGGCTGGCGTGTCAGCAAGCAACTTGCCGAGGTGCAACAGACTCTGCATCGTTCCACCAAGGAACAGTTCCTGCTTCTTGGCCCACAGGTAGTAGCGATGCAACGGGTAGTCACGATCGACACCAACACCGCCGTGCAAATGCACACAGGCACGAACGACGCGAGCGCCGCCTTCGGCTGCACAGTACTTCGCCGATGCAGCATTCTCGCCGGCCGGAAGGCCGTTGTTCAGACGCATCGTTGCGCCCCAAGCAGTGAGCTTGATGGCGTCAGCGTCGATGCGGCATTCGGCGGCACGCTGAGCAACAGCCTGGAAGGTTGCGATCTGACGATCGAACTGCACACGTTCTTTCACGTAGGCCGACATGATTTCCACGGCCTGCGCGGTGACGCCCGCCATGATGAGTGCCTGTGAGGTCTGCCCGTATTCGATGAGTCGATCGAGAGCATCGAGCCCAGCGATCTTCTCGGCAGCAGCACCACTGAACGTGACCTTGGCATCGGGGATGCCGTCGGTAGCGGCCTGACGTTCGACCGTTACGCCATTGGCTTTTGCATCGATGTAATAGATGCCGTCGGCAGCCGTCACGATAAAACCATCGGCAACAGTTCCGAACGGAACGTTGGTCTTCACACCATCGAGCACGCCGCCCTTGGCTGCGAGAAACGGAGTATGAATTTCGCCGACAAGGTCGTGAATTGCGACCGTCACGATGCGCTCGCCTGAGGCGAGTCCGGCAAGCTGCTTCGGTGCGTATTCAGCAAGGAACGGAGCGGCCATACCCATAACGGCCATCGCCGGAATTTGCGCAACGGTGCGCCCGACCTCTTCGAGGACGATTGCTACCTCGGCGAAACCGAGACCAGCGCCGCCGTCGGCTTCGGGCATACCGATTCCGACGATGCCGAGATCGGCAAGCTCACGCCAAAGTACGAGATCGATGCCACCGGCATCTTCGATCTCTTTGAGGTGTTCCATGGTGCAACGGTCGGTGAGGACCCGATTGGTAAGAGCACGAAGCTCTTCTTGATCTGATGAGAATGAGAAATCCATGTGTGTGTTCTTTCTGCTCAGCGCGCCGAGCGGGGGAAGCCAAGACCGAACATGGCGATGAGATCTCGCTGCAATTCGTTGGTTCCGCCACCGAAGGTGAGGATGATCGAGCCGCGAATACCGGCCTCGAGTTGGCTACGAAGGATGGACTCAGGAGCATCAGCATCGAGGTACGCACGAGGCCCGAGGACCTCCATGAGCAATGTGTAGGCATCGAGCAAGAACTCGGTGCCGAACACCTTCACGCTTGATGCGTCGGCTGGGTGCAACTTCTCGGTGCTTGCTGACCACGCAACCTTCCAGTTGGCGAGGCGCAGGTATTCGAGCTTGGCGTGCACCTTGGCGAGGTTGATCTGCACCCATTCTTGATCGATCACACGACGACCGTCGGGAAGCTGTGTGTCTTGGGCCCACTTCCGAACGTTGGTGAGGATGCGCTCGGGCATACCACTTGAGCACAGCGTGACCCGCTCGTGGTTGAGCTGGTTGGTGATGAGTCCCCAACCACCGTTCTCTTCGCCAACGAGGTACTTGGCGGGAACACGGACATCGTCGAAGTAGGTGGCGTTGATGTCATGCTCGCCCATGAGGCGAAGCGGCTGGATCGTGATGCCAGGTGTATCCATCGGGACAACGATCACCGAAATGCCCTTGTGCTTCTTGGCTTCAGGATCAGTACGAACCGCCAGCCAGCAGTAGTCAGCACCACCAGCGAGCGATGTCCACATCTTCTGACCATTGATGACGTATTCGTCACCGTCGCGCACAGCGCGGGTCTGAAGCGCAGCAAGGTCGGTACCTGCACCTGGCTCTGAGTAACCGATGCAGAAGTGAAGGTCACCGGCGAGGATCTTCGGAAGAAAGAACTCTTTCTGCCAATCGGTGCCGTAGTTCATGATCGTCGGGCCAACGGTGTTGAGCGTAAGCATCGGCACTGGTGCGCCGGCACGCATCGACTCGTCGAAGAACACGAACTGATCGATCGGGCCGCGAGCCTGACCGCCGTATTCCTTTGGCCAACTGAGGCCCGCCCAACCATCCGAGCACATCTGCTTCCAGACGTCTTTGGTCGCCTGACCGATGCCATGACTGTGCGAGAGGGCCTCGACAGTCTTTTCATCAAGCAGGTTGTCGTAATAGGTACGAAGCTCTGTGCGCAGGGCTTCCTGTTCTGGTGTGTATCCGATCTCCATAGACCGAAACATAGCCTCGGGTGATGGGTGTCACACAAGCGGAGCGCATGATTCACTTGTGTCACACCTGAGGCCCAGCCGGGCCTTGGCAGATTTGGAGAGTCAGATGAAAATCAGAGTCGTGGGCACGAGCCCTCTGGCCAAACAACTCGGGGCCACCCTTGAGGATCGCGGCCACACACTCGTCGATCAGGGCTATGAAGCGATGGTCTTTGCCCCTTGGGATCCGGCCCTCATGATTCCGCGCCCACTGGCCGAACTGACCGACGCCGAATTCGATCTGGCGTGGCAGCAAACCATGGACGCAGCGGTGGCCGCATGCACCGAAGCTCGCACCGACTTCGCCGGGCGGGGCGGTTCGATTGTGCTGACCCTTCCTACAACTGCTCTGGCCGGTGGCGACCACTATGCGCATTGGGCCGCAGCTGCCGAAGGCGTTCACATCCTCACCAAGTCAACAGCGCGCCAGTGGGGGCCGGAGGGCATCGCCGTCAATGCGATCGCCGTGTCACCAACGTTGGTGCTGGCCGATGCCGTTGTCGCCGGTCCTGTTTCAATCGCAACTCCCGCGGTACCCGATGCCGAACCGGGCGCGGTTGTTGAATTTCTCTGTTCGTCTGATGCCCGCAACCTTGCTGGACAACTTCTAACCGTGGACGGTGGATTATGGATGTGAATCGATCACTCGAAGGCCGAGTCGCGATTGTGACTGGCGCTGGCCAAGGCGTCGGCGAAGGAATCGCCCGCAAGCTCGCTTCATGTGGCGCGCACGTTGTAATCGCAGCCCGACGCGCCGAAACCGGCGAACCAGTCGCTTCCGCC
The DNA here is from genome assembly GCA_026393455.1 of Actinomycetota bacterium. Lineage (GTDB taxonomy): Bacteria > Actinomycetota > Acidimicrobiia > Acidimicrobiales > Acidimicrobilacustridaceae > Acidimicrobilacustris. Next base: position 35,917 of record JAPLAE010000019.1, on the reverse strand, counting down.
ATTCGTGCCGCTGGTGGCTCTGCCGAATGCGTCGTCACCGATGTCACGACTCGCGAGTCAATTGCCGAGTGCGTCGATGCAACCGTCGCGAACCGTGGCCAACTCGATGTCATGGTTCACAACGCGTTTGCAGGTGGCCAGGCAAGTCGACTTGAAGAAACTCCAGCCGACGCGTGGTACCAGATGTCACGAACATCAGCGTGGGCAAGTTTCTGGTGCGCGCAACTTTCCTACCCACATTTGAAAGCGAGCGATCAAGGCCGGCTCATTCTCGTCACTTCACCCAGCGGCATCGAGGGAAGTGCAAATATCCCGCTTTATTCCCCGTCAAAAGCCGCGCAACGTGCCATCGCTAAATCACTCGCGCGCGAATGGGGCGCCGACGGTATTTGTGTGAACTGCATCGCTCCCGTTGCAGAAACGCCGGCATTGGCCAGCGCGTTCAGTCAAGTTCCCACATTGCGCGGCGCTATTGAAGCGCGAACACCACTTGGTCGCATTGGTGATCCCACCGATGACATCGGCGGCGTCGTGGCGTTTCTCGCCGGACGCGACTCGGGCTACGTCAGTGGCCAGACCATCGTGTGCGATGGCGGCTCGTTCTTGGGGCTCTAAACCAGAAGTATCGTCACAGTCATGCTTGAAATCCCCCAAGGAACGATCGTCTTTGGCACGCAGCTGCCCATCCAATCGCAGGGCCCGCGCTTCGCTGCGAAGTGGGAAGCCAACGCAACACCGAAAGACCTTCTGCGTATCGCTCAAGCAGCTGATCGCAGCGGCTTTTTCTATGTCGCAGTCTGCGATCACATCACGGTCCCCGAGGAAAGAGTTCCAACGATGGGGCTGTGGTGGCAGGACTGCCTCACCACCCTTGGCTTTCTTGCATCGGCAACCGAAAATGTGGCGCTACTCAGCCATGTGTATGTGATCGCCTATCGCCACGCACTCACTTCGGCGAAAGGATTCGAAACGCTTGACCATCTTTCCGATGGACGTGCGATTGCCGGCATCGGAGCTGGTTACGTCGAAGAGGAATTCGATGCGCTCGGCGTGTCGTTTGCTAACCGAGGTTCACTCACCGATTCCAAACTCGTCGAATTTGCCGATGCACTGTCCACGACCTACATCGGAAACATGGGCGCACTCCCCCGACCTGTGCAAACTCCCCGGCCACCGATTTGGATCGGTGGGTCATCGAATCCCGCCATCCGGCGCGCCGCCGCTTACGAAGGCTGGTTGCCCCAGGGCCCCGCCACTCGTGAAGGCCTTGACCTGTTGCTTTCCACCCGGGAGAAGTTGGGCAAGTCCGATGAACCGTTCGCCTTCGGCCACGTCGTCATCCCGTATCTCTATGTGGGCACGCCGTCGAGCGAACGCCGTCAGCCTTGCTATTCGGGTTCTCCAGAACAGATCGCCGAAGCGATCATGGCCGAGACCCCTGCCGAAGCGAACCAACTACAGGTGAAATTCGATACCGATAGCGCGGCTGAATACGCCGAGCAGGTTGAGGCCTTCGGAACCCAGGTGGGCCCACTCCTGGCCCGCTAAACCGGAACTAACGTGGCCTCCTCACAAATTCCGAGGGGGAAACGTGGCACTTTCAGAGAAGGACTACCCGGTCAAGGTCGGGACATTCCTCTTCACAATGGTCGAGCCTCACGAGGGCTTCGAGGTCGCGTACAACCGTTGGTACGAACACGACCACTTCTATTCGGGCTGCCTCATGGGCCCGAATGTTTTCGCGGGCGACCGCTTTGTGGCCACTCGTCGACTGAAGAAGCTTCGCTCGAAGGCCACCAATGACATGACCCCAGACCCAAAGACTGGGTCGTACCTCGCGGTCTACTGGTGGCAAAAAGGCACCACCGAGGAATGCAACCGATGGAACGTCGACAACGTCAACGTGTTGCACAAAGAAGGTCGCATGTTCGCCGAACGCGATCACATCCATACGTTGCTCTACGGCATGCGCTGGAGTGAACAGCGTGACCCCAAGGGTTGCACTATCGAACTCGGCCTTGATCACGGCTATCCCGGCTTTGTCGTGGTTGCTGGCGATCTCAACGAAGGCGTCACCCACGACGAATGGGATACCTGGTTCCGCGAGAACTGGCTGCAGAACGCGTTTACAAAAAAGTGGGGCCCCGACCTCGTAGGTAGCGGCACCGTTATTCCGCTTTCCGATGACGCTCCCGCCGATGTCGTACGACCGGCAGCGGGTCCTCGTCGATTCTTGCAACTCCATTTCCTCGACCACGACGCCGAAAAGGGTTGGGAAAAGGGCTACGCCAAAATTGGCAAAGCAATTAATGAAAGTGGACTCGCCACGCATGTGTGGACGAGCCCGTTCCAACAGACCAACTTCGGCACCGACGACTACACGGACAAAATCTAATGACAACTGCACCACTCACAGGAGCGAAGATCCTGCTCACCGGCGTTACCGGACAGGTTGCTGGGCCCCTCGCTCGCAATCTTGTTGCTGCTGGCAACACCGTGTACGGAACCTCGCGCTTTGCCGACGCAGACGCGCGAGCAAAGGTCGAGGCCGACGGCATCATCCCCATCGCCATCGACCTTGAGACCGCGTCGTTCGACGAGATTCCTGATGGACTCGATTACGTCATCAACATGGCAGTTGCAAAGTCCAACGACTTCGACCGCGATCTTGCTGCCAACGCTGAAGGCGTCGCTCTTCTCATCGAACGCGTGAAGGGCGTCAAAGCGTTCTTCCATTGCTCATCCTGTGCCGTGTACGAACCAAACGGCCATGTGAGTCACGTTGAAACCGACGACCTCGGCGATAACCACCGCGCCATGGGCTTCATGGCGACCTATTCGATCTCAAAGATCGCGGCAGAATCGGCAGTGAAGTACGCCTCGAAGCGATTCGGCGTTCCTGCCGTCATTGCGCGGCTCGATGTTCCTTACGGCCCCGGTCACGGTTGGCCACAAATGATGGTGACACTTGCCCAGATGGGCATCCCCACCACAATCAGTGCCGACGCACCAAACACGCATTGTTTCCTGCACGATCGCGACATCATCGGATCGCTGCCGTACCTGCTTGAGCAGGCCGATGTTCACCCGCCGATCTACAACTGGTGTGCACCGGAACTTGTCAGCATCGAGGACTGGACCGCTGAACTCACGAAACTCACCGGCGTTGAGATTCCGCTTCTCGTCAGTGAACAATGCATTCCTCCGAATCCTGTCGACCCGTCGAAGCTTCTCGGCCTCGGATGGACTCCCACTGTCGAATGGCGTGAGGGTTTCCGCGAGATGGCTCAGAACTGCTTCCCTGATCTGTTTAAAGGCTGAACATGCTGAGCGACGAGAAGATCCTCATTACCGGCCCCGCCGGACAAATCGCATTTCCCATGGCTCGCGATCTCGCCAAAGACAACGAGGTCTGGGGAATTGCTCGCTTCGGCGATCCGGCAACCCGCAAGCAGGTTGAAGACGTTGGCGTGAAGACGCTGGCGGTTGATCTTGCCGATCCCGACTTCAGCGAGCTCCCGACTGACTTCACCTACGTGTTGCACCTTGCCGTTGTGCAGGTCGCTGGTCTTGATTACGACTTCGCCATTCGCGCCAACGCCGAAGGAACTGGACTTCTGCTTCACCATTGCCGCAACGCAAAGGCGGCACTCGTGATGTCGACGCATTCGGTCTATAAGCCACCCGCCGATGGCGACCCGTGGCATGTGTTCAAAGAAACCGATGCGCTTGGCGATGTCAATGCCGCTCATGCGCCGAGCTACTCGATGTCAAAGATCTCCCAGGAAGCCGTTGCGCGCACCTGTGCTCGACTCTTCGACCTGCCCGTCACCATCGCTCGCATGAACGCGTCGTACGGTCCCGATGGCACTGGTGGCCTTCCCATCATGCAGATGGACGCGCTTATGGCTGGCAACGCCGTCACCACACGCTGGGACCCGTGCATGTACATGCCAATCCATACCGACGACATCACTTCGCAAGCCGAAGCGTTGCTCGACGGCGCGTCGTCGACCGAAGCGACCATCGTGAACTGGGCCGGCGACGAACCGGCCAGCGTTCAGGAATGGTGTGCATACATCGGTGAACTCGCTGGCATCGACGCAGTCGTCAATTCGGTTCCCGCCGAAGGAACGCTTCGAGGTTCGGTCACCGACAACACAAAGCGTGTGGCTCTCACTGGGCCATGCAAGGCCTCTTGGCGTGACGGTATTCGTGACGCTTTCGAAAAGCGTCACGGCACCAAGTAAATGAGCGACCTCACCGGCCGCAACGTCGTCGTCACCGGAGCATCCTCTGGTATCGGTGAAGCACTCGCCATTGAAGCGGCTCAACGTGGAGCGCGGGTGGCCATCATTGCTCGTCGTGCCGATCGCTTAACCGAGGTGCTCGAACGCTGCCAAGAGTCCTCGCCCAACTCAATAATGGTTGTCGCCGACCTTTCAGAACTCGATTCGATCGACGCACTCGCATCGACCCTTATCGACTCTCTCGATGGTCGGGTTGATGTGCTTGTCAATAACGCCGGAGTACCTAAGCGCAAACGCACGGATCAGATGACCGCCGATGACGTCGAAGGCGTCATGGCCATCAATTACTTCTCACCGGTTCGCCTTACATTGGCGATGCTCCCCCACATGTTTGAGCGCAACAGCGGCGACATTGTGAATGTCTCCTCAATGGGCGTGCACATGGCGGCATTCGGGGTGAGTGCCTACTCGGCCAGCAAAGCTGCGCTTGAGTTCTTCACCGAAGGCCTCTATGTCGAACTTGGTAAGACAAACGTGCGGGCGCACTTGTTCGTCCCTGGCACAACGGCAAGCGAGTTCTCCACCGACAAGCCGGGCAACAACGCACCATTCCCGAGTGACCCGGCAACAACATCGACATCACAAGAAGTCGCTCTCGCGCTTCTCGCCTGCCTCGATACTGAATCGTTTGTTACCTACACCGGTGAGCGAGAAACGCAAACATCAGCCAAGCGCAACACCGATGTGAATGCGTGGTTGGCGAACATGCGCCAAGTCTTTACTGGCATGTAAGAACATCTCGGTCGTCGAACCCGTTATGCACGAATCCGACGACCGACAGTTCACATTCCAGGAATCTCCCAGCGCGCCGGGAAATCATCGGCACGGAATCGGGCGTCGGTGCCGCCATCGATAAACAGCACTGAACCGCAGAAGAATCCGGCTTCAGGTGAAAGAAGAAACGCCAAGAATGCGGCGACCTCTTCGGGCTTGCCCGCACGACCAAGAGCGATCGTGTCTTTAAACATGTCGAGTTGAACCTTGAGGTTCGCGTCGGTTGCGCCTTCATCGATCATCGGAGTGGCGATCATGCCAGGAGCGATGGCATTGAGGCGGATGCCTGCGCCCGCCCACTCATCAGTTATGGCATTTCGACGGATCCAACGAGCGACCGCCAACTTTGTGGCCGCATACTCAATGATCGAGTTGCCCTTGTCCGCTTCGATCCGGGCGGCTTGTTCGTCGCCGGCGAGGCATGCCTCGGTAAGCGCAAGGCTGTAGCCAGGAGCCGTCGTTGTCGAGTTTGAACTAATGGCGACGGCCGAAGGATTTGTGCCCTTGGCCAGCATCGGTCGCAGGCCGACCATGATCTCAACGGTTCCGAAATAGTTCACCGATGCGAGAAGCGATGCTGGACGGCCCGGAAGCCCCGCTATGCCTGCACATGTGACGAGGCCATCAAGGACTCCCCCACACGCTTCGCCGACTGCCTTGATTGCAGTCTGTCGGCCTTCGGGTGTTCCGAGATCTGCCTCGATTTCGGCGCCGCGCAAATCGACCCCTATGACCGTGTGGCCATCGGCGCGAAGTCGTGCAGTAGTCGCAGCGCCGATTCCAGAACCGGAGCCGGTAATGACAATGGTGCCCATCAGCGCTTGGAAACGGCGTCGACGATTCGGTCCGTGTTGGCCTGACCTTCATAGAGCTGGCGAAGGAGCCACATGCGAAGGAAACTGGCCAGCGCGTATCGGAGGAACATCGCAGCGCCAACGACGGTGAGGATCAGGAACCAGATTGCAAAGACAATCTGCTCTTGAATCTTCGTTGCCGCAATATCGGCGGTGCCGCTTGCGTTCTTTGCGCCGACATAGCAAATGATTCCGCCGATAATGCCGGCGAGCATCAAGAGAAACCCGATTGTCTGAAATGTTTTTTCTCGGCTGGGGTTACCAGTCTTCAGGTTCAGGTCCGTCACATCGGACTTGAACTGCTCAATGCGATCACCAGTGGTTTCCATTTTTCTCCGGTCTCAAGATCCAAGGTAGGCAGCGGACAATTCATCTTCGAGCTCAGCAGGAGTACCCACTCTGGAGATATTCCCGTGAAGGACGATCGCGGCGTATTGAGCAATGCCCAACACCGTCCGAGCAAACTGCTCGGATACCAGGATCGACACGCCCTCTTGCGAGACCTGAGCCACGACCTCGTAGAGGTTGGCCACGACGAGCGGGGCCAGACCCATCGACAATTCGTCGAGGAGTAGTACCGATGGATTCACAGACAGTGCCCGTGCCATCGACAACATTTGCTGTTCGCCGCCGGACAATGTGCCGGCTAGCTGCTTGCGACGTTCACCAAGTCGAGGGAAACGGGCATAAGCGATTTCTTCGACGTCGGCAAGAGAAACTCCCGACATTGTCGCCATCCAAAGGTTCTCGCGAACGGTGAGGTTCGGGAACACTCCGCGACCTTCTGGAATCGTGCACAACCCGATGCGAGCAAGTTCATCAGCCGATGCGCCGTTAACAACCCGCCCGGCAAGACGAACTTCGCCCGAGGTGGGCTGCAGTAATCCAGAAACCACCTTAAGGATCGTGGACTTGCCGGCACCATTTGGACCAAGGAGGGCAACAACAGAACCTTGCGGCACGGAAAGGTTGATGCCGTGGAGCACTTCAATCGTTCCGTACGCGGCGCGCACATCAACAAGTTCAATCAACGGTGCGCCAGCAACTGCGCCGTGATCTTCGTGGTAGTGGGCTTCGCTCATCCGACACTCTCCGGAGCACCAAGGTAGGCATCGATCACGGTCGGATTATTGCGAACTGACTCTGCCGAGCCACTTGCAATCATGCGTCCGAAATCAAGCACGTGAATGGTTTCGCAGACCTGCATGACTAACGCCATGTCGTGTTCGACAAGGCAAATTCCCAGTCCTTCGCCAGCGAGGTCACGCAACAGCTTTCCGAACTGCTCGGTTTCTTCTTCGGTCTGACCAGAAGCGGGTTCATCGAGAAGAACAAGTGTGGGTTGGATCATGAGGGCACGGGCCAATTCCACGACTCGTGCCTTTCCAGTGGGAATCTCGCCAACTTCGCGATCGACGACATCGTTCAACCCGACCAGGCTGATGATGCGATCGGTTTCGGCATTGACATCCATCTTCGGAGTCCGAAGGCTCCATCGGTTACGGATTTCGCCGGCGACACGCACGTTGTCACGCACCGAGAGAGTCGTAAAGAGTTCAAGGCGCTGGAAGGTACGTGCCAGTCCCATACGGGTTCGCTTATGTGGTGGTTCCTTCGTGACATCTTTGTCATTAAAGATGATTTGCCCACCGGTAAGCGGCTGAAGCCCAGTGATGGTGTTGAACAACGTGGTCTTGCCAGCGCCGTTCGGACCGATGAGCCCAGTGACACTTCCGGCTTCGACCGAAATCGAAACATCGTCAAGCGCGATGTTTCCGCCGAAGCGAACTTTCACACCAATAGTTTCAAGCAGAGGCATTTGCCGGTTCCTCTCGCACGGTGGTCGAACTCGGAATCACAATGCTTTCGAGGTTCAACGCGTGATCCATGGCAGCAAGATCTTCGTCGGTAAACGGGCGATCGATTCCAATCAATTCAGGTGGCACTGGTTTTGGAACACCCCGCATCGCTCGGGCCATGAGGAACTTGCCTCCGACCAGCGGAACAAGGATGAGATTTGCCAGCGTCAGAATCACGAAGTTCCAGTTAGTGATGACTTCAGTTGCGGTAAGGGCCCAGATCGCTGCTTCAAGTCCGAGGACCGTGATCATGAGTGGCTTGGACTGCTTCACCAGGTTCATTCCTTCGGCGATGTCACTGACCGCGCCCGAAGGGTTCTTGCCCATGGTGATGCCGATTGTCGCCGGCAACACTGTGACCGCTGAAACGAAGAACATGAAGATTGCCTCGAGGGTCGAGTAATCAAGAGCGAATTTCTTGAGCAAGAGATTCAACGCCTCGATAAATGCGATCAGGAAGATTCCGGCAAACAACGCTCCCGACACGTAACCGATACCGCCAACAACTGTGATCATCATGAGCGCGAGGCTCAAGAAGATGTCAAAGCGATCGGCATTCACCGTGCCGATCTGCGCTGCCATCATGACGCCACCGATACCGGCGATTGCTGCCGACATCATGAAAATCGAAAGCTTGAGACGAACAACGCTCATACCGAGGGTGGCCGATGCCGCTGGACTGTCTTTCATTGCCGTCAAACGTCGGCCGTATCCGCTATGACGCAGATAGACCATCCCGATTCCGATAGCGACGAATAATCCCGCGCAAAGGAAAAGAAACGCGTCCTGTCCATTGAAGTCAATCGGACCAATTTTTGGCCGTGGAATTGCAAGCTGACCCGCGGTGAACAGCGTGAACTTCAAACCAAAGATTTCCCGTTCGGTCCGCTCGGTGAGCACCATGCGGGAAACAAACACGCCAAATGCCATTGTGGCTAGGGCTAAATAAAGACCACGCAATCGAAGCGCTGGCAACGCAATGAGTGCGCCGACGAGAGCAGTCACAACAGCGGCGAGAAGGATCCCCCAAAGAGTCGTGCGTGCCGCTGTGCCAGTGCCAGAAACGCCGAAGTGATAGACGACCATGACGGCGATCGCACCAAAGGAAAGTGCAGCCAGGTTGATCTCACCCGCAAAGCCAGTAAGAAGCACGAGCGACAAGGCGATGATGGCGAAGGTGAGGGCGAGGGTGAGTGTATTGACGCCGGTCTTGGCCATGATGACCTTGAGGCAGAACACCACAATCATCATCGTGAGCCCAGCAATCCATGCTGTACGGATTGAAGGCATACGGAAACGTTCACGAAGGCGCAGCACCGTTGCCCCTCGGAGACGATCCTGCGGAAGCACGAGCAGAATGATGAAGAGGAAAATCATCGGCAGCGAGTTGCGGAATGAACTCGACCAGGTCCACTTACTCGGGAAGTAGGCCACGACATAGGTCGTGGTGAGACCAATGATGAGGGCACCCATAAAGGTGCGAGGAAGGCTGCGCAGACGACCGAACATCGCGGCAGCAAATGCATCGATGACAAGAAGGGTCAGTGCCCCTGCGCTCATGGCCGAGCCGATCATCGGCTGGATGAGAATGCCCGCAAGCGCAGCGAGGAACGAACCGCCAGCCCACGAGATCATCGCGAGACGTTCAGGGCGACCGCCATTGAGCTGCAGTAGTTCCGGATCGTCGACAACCGCTCGCATCGCAACCCCGGAACGGGTGCGGACGAAAAGAAACCGAATACCAAACGCAATGGCGATGGCGATGATGAACGAAATGATGATGTGCCACGGAACTGTCAGGCTTCCAAAATGGGCGAACGCCTTCGGTCCAAGGAACTTTTGGAACTGACGTGGCGTGCTTGAAGTCGGGCTCCACACCCAGGTTGCCAACGCCTGCAAGCCGAGCATGACGCCGATCGACACAATGATCTTGGTGACTTCAGAGGTGCCGCGAAGATTCTTCATCACTACCTGGTAAAGAACCGCTCCCAGAAGCGGGGCCAAAATGCCGAGCACCATGAGCAGTGCCAGAGGGGCCGGCCATCCCCATCCCCATCGGAACTGCCAATAGGTGAAGACCGCGAGCATCGCAATGGCCCCCTGGGCGAAGTTGAAGATGCCCGAGGTCGTGTAGGTCACAACAAGACCGGATGCGGCGATGAAATAGGCACCACCAAGAGCAAGACCCAAGATTGTGTACTGCAGGAATGTCTGCACTCTGTGCCCCCTCGTCCCCACCTAGGGACGTTGCTGCGAATCGTGATCGAACTGTGACCGACGCCACCTTAGTGTTCCGAATCGGATCAAGGGGCTTGGTGATGGACTGACGAGACTACCGGCAGACAACCCTCAGAGAAAGTTTCCTGAGTGAACTATTTCGCCGGAATTTTGTGTGGCTTCGATGGAACTGGAAGGCCCCGAAGTTCAGTTCACCTGCCGGCCGCCGTCACCCCAGTACTGCGCACGGAGCGTCTTCTTGTCGGGTTTGCCGAGCGCGCTCAACGGGATGGCGTCGATGAAGTCCACACTCTTTGGTGCCTGCACGGAACCCTTTGCTTCCTTCACCAATGCGATGAGTTCTTCGGCATTGACTGACTCACCAGGACGAACCACAACGACGGCCTTGACCGACTCGCCCCAACGCTCATCGGGAACACCAATCACCGCTACCGCAGAAACTGCAGGGTGGGTAGAGATGACGTCTTCAACTTCACGTGGGTAAACGTTGAAGCCACCAGTGATGATCATGTCCTTCTTGCGATCGACGATGTAGAGGAACCCTTCGTCGTCGGCTCGTGCCACATCGCCAGTGTGGAGCCATCCATGTTGAAAAGCCTCCGCTGTTTGTTCGGGCTTTCCGAGGTACCCCTTCATGTTGAGTGGACCCCGCACACAAATTTCACCAGGTTCGCCGTGTGGCACCACGTTGCCGTCGTCATCGAGAAGCGCGACATGCAACCACGGCACGGGGCGCCCGCAGCTGGCTAACCGTTCAAGGTTGTTGGGGTCATGGTCTTCTTTGCGCAGAACGGTGATCGTCATCGGACATTCGGCTTGGCCGTAGAACTGGAAGAAGATCGGACCCATACGGCGGATACCTTCGGCCAAGCGCGTCGGGGAGATCGCAGAGGCGCCATAGAAGATGGTTTCCAGGCTCGAGAGGTCGTACTGATCGAACTTGGGATGATCAAGAAGCACATAAATCATCGTCGGCACCAACATCGTGGCAGTGATGCGATGGTCCTGCACCGTCTGCATGAACTTCTCAGGGTCAAACCCTGGAAGAACGGTGAGTGAACCACCCTTGAGCAGCGTTGGCGTGAAAAACGCTGCGCCTGCATGCGAAAGTGGCGTGCAAATGAGGAAACGGACTTCTTCCGGCCACTGCCATTCGGACATTTGAATCTGAACCATCGCAGCGCCGCCGCGATAGCTACTCATAATTCCTTTGGGCTTTCCTGTCGTTCCCCCCGAGTAGGAGATACCAGCGAGATCCTCTGCTTGAACATGTGGAGCGACAAGTGGTTTCGGCTCAAATGTCATCGCGAGCGCGTCGAGATCCTCACCGAATTCACATGGACCGAGTGAAAGGAAGTGCTTGATCGTGGGAACACGCTCAGCAAGTTCACGCGCCCGATCAGTGAAATTGTCTGGATCAAAGACAAGCGCTTCAGCACCACAGTCAGACAACACGTAGGCCTGATCGTCGACCGAACCCATCGGATGCAGCGGCGTCGAACGCGTGGCATTGACCTGATTCGCCGCCATATTGAACAGCACTTCCGGTCGGTTTAATGCGAGAACCGACAACTGCTTTCCTTGGGTCAAACCTTTAGACGCAAGCGCCTGCGAATACCGGCTGACCATCGCGGTCATTTCACGCGCGGTCATTTCGCGCTGACCGATGATGTTCACCGCCGGATTGTCCGGGGTTCGGTTCAGCGCGTTGATAATCAGATCAGCGGCATATACCGGTCGGTTGAGGTCAGCAGTGTCCCAAGAGGCGTCAGTCATGACGGGGAATGTAGGCGACGACTCTTGCTGATGTCGGCCAAAACGAAATCAGCTGGCGCGATCGGCGCGCTCAACATGCGCCGATCCGTTCACGACATCCCGAGCAGCCCGTTCGAGCAAGACCCGGAGCATCCGAAGATCCTCAGCGGACCAGTCCGTAAATGTTTCTGCGTTGATGTCATCGGCCGCGTGACGAAAGCGCTTCCAGGCGTCGCGACCCTTCGACGAAAGTTCGACGATTCCCGCTCGCCCGTCGGTCGGATCCGATGCCCGAAAGACATACCCCTCGTCGCTCAGTTCCTTGATCTCGCGACTGATCAACGGAACTTCAAGGCCCGTGAGGCGAGCCAACGAAGAAAGCCGGACCGGCCCCGAGGACTGGAGGGTCCCCAGAATCGAAATCGCAGGACGGGACAACATCACACCCGAACGCTCCGATCGGGCCCGTGACGCCACCCTCCCGGTCGAGATTCGGTTGATACGCAATAGAGCCTGATCAAGTTTGCGAAGGTCATCCACACGACTCACGGCGCGAACCGTAGCGCGATCCCGCCCTTGATGTGACGGATGACACGTTCGGGGTCATCCGGAGCTCCTCTGGCTGCGGCCGACTATCGCCCGTCCCAGTAGGTGCCATCAAGCATCTGTTCGAGCAGACCACGAAACATGATCACGTCATCAGGCTCGGCCGGCGCCGACATCTGGCCGTAGGCGACGCCTCGAGTCGTCGTTCGTACCGACACCGTGGCGAACCGAAGGGCAGCGAAGACCTCGAACCACTCAAGTGCTTCCACCGAGCGACCGCTCATCTCGGTATAAAGCGCCGCCATCTCCGACCGCCGCATGAAATTGGGAAGGCCAGGCATTCCGTAGGTCTCGGCCATGTTCTGAAAGAACGCGTGCAGGAAGATCATCCATGCAAGATCGACTTCAGCAGGGCCAAGACAGGCCATCTCCCAGTCGAGAACGGCGGTGGGGGTTGGTCCTTGCCACAGCATGTTGCCAATGCGCGCGTCGCCCCAGTTGAGAACCGTTGGATTCACAAGCGTTGGACGGTTGGCTTCGAGCCATTCAAAGGTTCGTTCGATCAGCGGATAGTGGATATCGCCACGAGCCCATTCGTAATACCCACGCTCGTGGCCAAGGTGTTGATCGAGTGCCGACTCACCCTTGTCAGGACGAGCAAGGAACGCGAGGTCGGTGTTATCGGGGCGAAGTTCATGAAGATCGACGAGCGTTTGAACAGCATTGCGTTGCATGAGTTCGCGTTCATCGTCCGAAAGATCAATTACCCAGCCACCAAAGACATAGGGCGGCATGTCGGTCGGAGCGCCACCAGGCATTCGCTTCATTACGAGAAACGGAGTGTCGAGTACCGCAGCATCGAGTTCAACGTGGGTCACTTCGGGAACCGGAACATTGGTGTTGGCGCGGACGACATTCATGGCCTTGGCTTGAAGCTCAATGTCGTAACTCTCAAAGACCGGAATCACATGAGAAAGCGGTGCCATACGCGCGACGTACTGCGTAGTGACACCATCGAGCGTTACGTCGAACAAACAACTTTCGCTCGACATGCCGTTATCTGGTGCAACCACATTGGTGACAACCGAACCTTCACCGAATGCGGTTACAACCCAATCGGTAAGTCGCCCCGTCAGTTCTGATGGGTCACGACGCCACGGAGTTTCAGTAGCCTGGAATTCTTCTGCGTTGTCAGCCATGACCGGACCATAGCCGCGGCAAACCATTCGTTGTCAGGCGCTAGTCGTTCACTCCAAGACCGCCGAGAAGTGCGAGCAAACCAAACTCGAACACTGTGTCGTATGCGGCTGGGTCCGCCAATGCAGCGACTAAATCGCGATCAACAAAATCGGCAGGCCACAAATCGGGATCGACTGTTCCGTGACTGGCATTTCGTGCAGCAGCACGATCCATGAGCACCGATGAAATGACGTGCACCTGCAACGCCCGCAGCATAAGAGCCGCCTCGGCGCCATGTTTGCCAACGGATGCAAGTTCGGCGGCCAGCGCCTGCTGCACAGGCAGGAACATCGCCGGCGATCGGTCACGTTCATGGGCGAGGCCTACAAGATGCTGGCGTTCCAAAAGTGTCGATCGTAATTGACGAGCCAAAGAGGCCATTCGTTCGACCGGAGTATCGCCTTCGGCACGAATGGTTTCCATCCGATCGAGAAGACGATCGACCAGACCATCAAGGACTGCATCTCGATTTCCGACATGCCAATACACGGAGGTCACCGCGACTCCGAGATCGTCGGAGAGTCGACGCATCGTTAACGCGTCGACTCCGTGACGTTCCACGATGTTGCCGGCTACTTCAAGAATCTCGTCGGCAGTAACCGGTCGACCATCACGGTCGACCGGTTCACTACGAACTCGAGATGCTGCGCTCACCTTTGGCTACTGCAGGATGAGCGGGAAGTCATGACCGGTCAGCCAGTGACGGCCAACTTCCTTGACCGGCGCCCAACGGTCGGTGAGGTCCTGTGCGGTGCGACCTTCGCCAAGCTGGCCAAGGTCGGTTGGCGTCGGGCCAATCTTTTCGGAGATTTTGCGCAACGCTTCCATATCGAAACTAAACGCGTCGCCGGCGCTAAGCCCGAGCATGACGCGGGACTCATCGATCGGAATGTCGAAGAAGGTCTTCTTCAACCATTCGTGTGTGTTCGGCCATGTGCCTTCGGGATGCGGGAAGTCGGTGCCCCAGAGCATGTTCTGGATTCCGATTTCGTAGCGCTGACCCATTTCACGACGCTTCACATTGGCAAGGCCCGTGAAGCAGTTGCGGTCGATGTACTCGCTTGGAAGCATCTCGACCTTGCCCGCAAATGCGCCGGCGCCGAGCTTTTCGGAACCCTTCTGTCCTGCCCACAGGCGATCCCAGAACCACAACAGTTGCGGCAACCACCAGCAACCGCCTTCAGTTGCACAGAACTTGAGATTTGGGTAGCGCTCAAACACGCCCGACCACAACATGAACCACATCGGACGCGCTGGCCACCAGGTGACCTCGGTGACATAGATGCCAAGAAGGTCGCCGTACTCTTCGCGCGGAGCCGAACCCGAGTGAGTAACAATCGGCATGTTGTATTCCTCGCACAAGGCCCAAATCGGGTCATAGCGACGATCGTGATACGGCGTTTGGTTACACCAACGCGCCGGGATCATGATGGCTCCAAGTCCGTGTTCCTTCGCCCACTTAATTTCAGCAAGCGCGTCTTCAACCGGACCGGTGATCGGAACAAGCGCAACGCCACAACGACGTTCAGGGTTCGTCGCACACAGATCGGCGAGCCAACGGTTATGCGCCTTGGCTCCGGCGAGACCAAGTTCGGGATCGAGATCGCCCGAAAGGCCGAGACCAGCACCGAACGGAACTGCAGTGCGGCTTTCGACCGCGTCGGCATCGGGATACACGACCTCGGCAGCGACACCGTCACCATCGAGCGTTTGATCGCGCTTAATGGCGTCCCAGCCACCGGCGAGATCCTCGTCGTGTTCTTCGAACCACTTCTTGGCGTACTTGTCGTCGCGCACACCGAGTCGAGTCGAAGCCTCGATGAGTTCTTTTTGTTCAAGAAGGAAGCCGTCAAGTTGATCGTGGTACTTCTTCTCGAGGTACGGGCGATAGTCATTCGTCGGCAAACCAGCATGGCTGTCTGCGGCGATGATCAGGTATGGATCGTTGTCAGCAAAATCTTCAGGCTTCATTGGTCTCCCCTATCTCAGTCAGTTGCGAACTCGTAATCTGCGAATGCAGGGCACATATTGGCGTCGGCCGGCAAAATCCGCGGAGCAAGCCCCGCGAATACTTCGTCGACCTTCGGTCCGATCCGATCGGCGATTGGCCTCAAGAAGTTCAGATCGAAGCCGTACAACTTCGCCGCGTTCAGTGAAAGCATCTTTTCAACTTCTGCTTCCGGCACTCCACCGAAGGCAAATGCGAGACACTCTTTTGAATACGGAGATGATGCTTCTCGATGGGGATAGTCACTGCCCCACATGATTCGATCCACGCCAACACGGTCGCGGATCTGCACCTCGGCAGGACGAATAAAACTCGCACCGACGTGACACTGGCGGTTGAAGTACTCGCTTGGCTTCAACGACAACTTGCCAACGACTTCAGAACCCCAAGCTTCTTCCTGTGAACCGCCTGAACCACTCATGCGCTGGAAGAAATGATCGAGACGTGCAAGTTCTTCAGGAACCCATGCCGTTCCCTGCTCAGTGAATACCAGTTGCAAATCGGGATAGCGCTCGAGTACTCCGCCGATAACTAACTGGTAGAACGCACGATGCGCGTACCAAGACACTTCGAGCAGGAACGTGACCATACCTTCGGGTGATCCGTCGGAAGGCGGCGCAGCAGATCCGGTGTGGTGATTCAGTGGCATTCCTGTTTCGCTCACTGCCTTCCAGATCGGCTCGTAACACGCATCGTGCAACTGGGGAAGGTCAACTCCGGGCGGTGTGCCTGGAAGCAGAACGCCACCGTTGAGACCGTTTTCGCGCGCCCATCGGATTTCTGCGGCTGAACCTTCGGGGTCGTAAAGGTTGATCTGAACAACACCTGCACGTCGGCCCGGAACGTCATTGCAAAAGTCGCGAAGCCAACGGTTATGAGCTTGGAGCCCTGCCCAACGACGATCGGCATCGGCTTGCGTCAACGCTGGTGGTTGCGCGGTCAGCGACGACTTTGGATAAAAGGGCGGAATGGTGTTCGGGTAGAGAATTTCCGCCGCGAGGCCATCGGCCTCGACGTCGCGCTGGCGGCGAGCTGAATCCCAGTTTCGGGGACCAAGATCGCCAAGCAGATCCTCGTGCGGGTTGTCATAGGCAGCAGCCCACTGATCGAAATCTTCATGCCATTTCGATTCCAGATAGGTCCGGTAATCGGGGATGTCTCCCCCGGCATGCCCATCGGCCGAAATAACGATGTACCGCTCGTCGCTGCTCAACGTTGCCCCCTGGGGTTCCACGCCGAACGTCGGCGTGAGTGACTGCAGTCACCGTATCGCTGTTACAGGGACGGGGCAATGTCGAGAGGCAGATTTTCCGGACCAGATCAGCGGGATTTTGGAAGCCCCAAATGACGCTCGGCGATGTTGTTTCGGTTGATCTCGGTCGTACCGCCGTAGATCGACATCACCGGCGAGTGGCGGGCGTCGTATTCAATGAATCCTTCACCCGCAGCGCCCTCTTCATGGAACTGAAGGAGCCCGGCGGGACCAGCGGCGGCTTGGGTCCAGCGCGACGCGCGCTGGTAGGCCTCGACCGCAAACACTTTGGTCATCGAACCTTCAAGACCGGGCATGCCGCCCGAAGCGGCGATCCACGCTGAACGCATGGTCAGCAACGTGGCGACCTGCATATCGATGATCGAGCGCGCCATCCGTTCACGGGTGGTGGGTTCGTCGAACACTCCATTGGCAACTGCCCATTCGTGGAAATGACGAAGAAGTGGAACGCCGGCATTCGTTCCACCCATGACGCCGCGCTCAAACGCGAGAACGGTGGTCATGGTTCGCCAACCGCCGTTCTCGTCACCAAGAACTGCTTCGTCGCCAACGCGCACATCGTCGTACCAAGTTGCGTTGGTGATTTCGGTGCCGAGTGTGTGCACTGGCTCAACAGTGATTCCAGGAGTGTTCATCGGCAGCATGAACATCGTGAGGCCCTTGTGCTTCGGAAGGTCAAGATCGGTGCGAGTAAGCAAGATGAGCCACTCGGCAACCTGCGCCAGGGTGGTCCACATTTTTGAACCGTTGATCACCCATTCATCGCCGTCTTTGACGGCGCGGGTTTTGATAGATGCAAGGTCAGAACCGAAGTCGGCTTCGGAATAGCCCATACACACGAGCGCTTCGCCGGAAATAATCGAAGGAATAATGCGTTCCTTCTGTTCGTCGGTGCCGAGCTTGTTCACAACGGCAGCGATCATGAGCGCAACGGCAAGACCGTCGTAGGGCGCGCCCGCTTTTTCGAGTTCGTTGAACATCACATACATCTCGATGGGATCGCCCTTGCCGAGACCTGGACACGCCCGTTCCAGAATGCCCCGGCGGCCAAGTTCGAGATTGAGTTCGGGCGCATCAAACACACCCGTCGTATGCATCCGATCGGCAATTTCCGGAGTTACAAACTCGCGAATGATGCTGCGAATTTCATCGCGGAATTCCACGACGTCTGAAGAAAGTGCGAAGTCCATGTCAGCCCTCCACGGTTCCAAAAAGACGATCAGCAAGAGACAGCCCGACGCTTGTCGAGTCACCAAGAATCAGCGACCAACCGCGAGCTCGTCGGTAATACATCTGAATGTCGTATTCCTCGGCGAATCCGTAACCGCCGTGATAGTGCAAGCTTCGATCGGTAGCCATTACCGCACCGTCAGCGGCAAAGAGAAACGCCATCGTGGCGAGAGTCGAACCGTCGGTGATCTCGTTGTTGGCCCAGTCGATAAGACCGTCGGTGACATTGTCGAGTGCCCACGCTGCTTTGTGAGTGAGAAGTCGTCCGCCATCAATTGCGACTGGAAGATCGGCAAGACCATGCTGCACGGCCTGGAACGAACCGACTGGCACGCCGAACTGCTCGCGTTCTTTCACATAAGCGACGCCGAGTTCCTTTGCGGTCTCGGCAATGCCAACGAGCGCAGCGGCGGTCAGCAACTTCCACCGATCGAGCACGACTTCAAAGAGTGAGGCCGGACCGAGCACCGTGCGGGTGCCTTCACGAGCCGAACGATCGGCAAGGGGCATCGAACCATGGTTGCGGGGGCCAGACATTGGTGGCGTCGAACGCACAACAACGGTTTCGTCACCGTCGACACCAATCACAACATCTGCAACTGCGCCAGCAGGCACCAACGACCAGTGGCCATTGGCGTCAGCCGGGCGAACAGCGACGGCCGCAATTGCTTCGCCGGCGACAAGGTCGGCATCAGTGAGAACGCTAAGGGCAGCGAGGTGATCGATCAGAGGGATCGGAGCGATTGAGCGACCGACGGTTTCGGCGACAACCACGAGATCACCGAGTGATGCACCGCCACCACCATTCTCAACCGCGCATCCCATTCCGGGAGCGCCAAGTTCGATCACCTTGTTCCAAAGTTCGCGATCAAACCCGAGCGGTTCCGCAGCGCGAGCCACTGCTGGTGGGGCTTCGTTGCTGAAGAACCCATTAAACAGTTCGGCGATGGATTCCTGGTCGGGACTCAGGCCCAGATCAACACTCATGCTTTTGCATCTCCAGCGGTCGCGGCTTCCTTGGCCCAGCGATAGTCGGCCTTACCCGAGGGTGACCGCTTCACCTGATCAACATAGGTGATCGCTCTCGGCACTTTGTAGCCCGCAATGAAATTACGGCAGTGGGTAGACAACTCCTCGAGTGTCGGATTCGTACCTTCACGAGGTTGCACGACAGCTACGACTCGTTCGCCCCAGCGATCGTCCGGAAGTCCGACCACAAGTGCGTCGTAGACCTCGGGGTGTTCCTTCAAGGCTTCTTCAACCTCTTCGGGGTAGACCTTTTCGCCGCCGGTATTGATGCACTGCGAGCCACGCCCAAGCAGCGTCACAATTCCATCGGCATCGACAGATGCAGAGTCGCCCGGAATCGACCAACGCTTGCCTGTGGTATCGGTCGGGAAGGTCTTCGCGGTCTTTTCTTCGTCTTTGTAATAACCCATTGGGATGTAACCAGATCGGGCGAGTTGACCGATTTTCTCTGAGCCTGCCGGGATCGGAATCATGTTCTCGTCAAGCACCTGAAGCCCGTCGGAAACCTGGAACCGTCGGGCGCCGCCTTCGACTGACATGCCGCCTGCGCCGGTTTCGGATGCTCCGTAACTATCCATCACCGTGATGTGGGGCAACGCATCCTTAAGCGCTTGCTGAACCGCTGGCGAGAACACACCGCCACCGGAACCAATGCGGAACACTCCGGAAAGGTCCCATGAACGTTTCCCATCGACCAAAGCATCGGCGAGAGGACGGCCCATAGCATCGCCCACCAGCGTGAGGCCTATGCATTTTTCGCGCTCAGCAATGGACCAGATTTCGTGTGCATCAAACCCATGACCGATGTACAGCACAACAGGCCCGCCGGCGAACAACATGTTGCACATGCCCCATTGCGCGGCACCGTGCATAAGTGGGGCGATGATGAGGCTCGGCAGGGCAAAGTCCGCGGGAAGCGAACGCTCACCGATTTCTTCAGGCGAAGTGATTCGGGCACCCAGCGCGCTGCTGAGAGCGGCGAAGAAGATGTCTTCGTGGCGCCACATCACACCCTTGGGCATCCCGGTGGTTCCGCCGGTGTAAAGGAAGTACAGGTCGTCGCCCGTTCGCCCATTCGCAAATGTCGCGTCGGATTGCGCGTTGACAAGTTCGTCGTAGGACTGCGCCCACGGCGTGGGATGGTCGGAACCATCTTCCATCACAACAAATGCGCGAACCTTCGTGAGCTTCGAACGAATTTCATCGATGACCGGCGCAAATCCACGCTCGAAGATAACAACTTCGCTATCTGAGTTATCGAACAAGTACTCGAGTTCGTGAGCGACGTAGCGATAGTTCACGTTGATCGGAACCACGCGCGCCTTGAATGATCCGAAGAACAACTCGGCCCACTCAACTCGATTCCATGCGTACACGGCGATCTTTGAGCCAGGTTCACAACCCAAACCGATCAACATCTGGGCCACCTGATTGGTGCGTTTGTCAAAGTCACCAAAGGTGTAACGAGTTGCGCCACCGACTATTGCCAGACGATCAGGGTTTGCAGCAGCGACGAGTTCGATTAGATCGCCGAGGTTGTACGAGGACATCAAGACTCCGGGTGATGGGAATGAAGGGAAAACCAACAACAGATACGCGCAGAAAAACTCGGGCTCAACCGTTCACGAGTTCTGCAGCCTGACGAAGCGCCTCAGGGCTCCGTGCAGAAATCAGAAGTTCCGTAATAGGCGAGTTGCGCCAGTGCTCAAGTCGTTCCTTGATGCGCGACGCGGGGCCAACGAGGGAAATCTCATCGGCAAAGTCGTCAGGGACAGCAGCGATCGCTTCTTCGCGCTTGCCGGCGAAGAAAAGGTCTTGAATCTTGTAGGCCTCTTCTTCGAATCCCATACGAGCCATGAGTTTCGTGTGGTAATTCTGGCCCTTGGCCCCCATACCGCCGATGTAGAAGCCGAGTGTCGCCTTGACTGGCCAAAGTCCAGTCGCAACATCGTCAGTCACGTTGAAGGTCACGAGCGAACTAATGCCGAATCCTTCTTTGGCCGCTGCGAGTTGGTCGGCGTACACGTCCTGACGGAATGGCGAGTAGTAGAGCGGAAGCCAACCATCGGCAATCTCTGCGGTTTGTGTGACGTTCTTTGGCCCTTCGGCTCCGAGATAAATCGGAATCTCAGAACGCAGTGGGTGCGTCATGATCTTCAAAGGCTTGCCGAGCCCCACCGAACCTTCGCCGCGGTAAGGCATCGGATAAAACTCGCCGTCGTTCTCAAGCGGTCCTTCACGAAGCAATGCCTTACGAACGATGTCGATGTATTCACGAGTACGAGCGAGAGGTTTATTTGAAGGACGGCCGTACCAGCCTTCAACGACCTGAGGACCAGACACGCCAAGACCAAGAATGACGCGACCGTTCGAAAGATGATCAAGCGTCATCGCGGCCATCGCAGTGGCCACTGGGGTGCGGGCCGACAACTGCACGACCCCAGTTCCGAGCTTGATCGTCGAGGTGTGTGCAGCAAGCCACGTAAGCGGCGTGAACGCATCTGAACCCCAAGATTCCGCGGTCCATACAGAATTAAAACCAACCTTTTCAGCTTCCTGAGTGATCTCGACGAAATCCTTTGGAGGTTGAGCGGGCCAGTAGCCCCATACAAGTCCGATTTTCATGTTGCACCTTTCGAGACGCGCCTGCGTCAATCAGAACAATGAAGAACGAGGAACAGATCAGTCGCTGAGGTCGGGAACCCACACCGCGCCATTAATGTGGCTGCCGCCATCGGCAAACAACGTGTTGCCAGTGATGTAAGCGGAATCATCGCTTGCGAGGAAGAACGCAACCGGAGCAATTTCGGTTTCGGGATCGCCCAGATGTCCCATCGGGTTTGCCGCTTCAGATTCTGCGGCCACCTGCGGTGCCATCTGCTCGAACATGCGAAACGCAGTGGTTTTTGCTGCAGGGCAGATCACATTCGCAGTGATGCCAAAGTTCGCCCATTCGCGAGCGGCCGTACGAGTGATCGAACGCAGCGCTTCTTTTGTCGAGTTGTAATGAACGCTACCCATATGCGCGTTCACGCCATTGAGCGAACAAATGTTGATGATGCGACCTTTGCCTTGGGCGCGCATGTGAGAGAAAGATTCCTTCATCGCCCACAACGGACCCATGACATTCATGTGCCACGCGTGGTCCATGGCGTCATCGGGCATCTTGTCAACACGCTGAAGACCGGCCTGATCGCCACCCCATGCATTGTTGACGAGGATGTCGACGGTGCCCCAGCGCGCAACAGTTTCTCGCACCATACGGCGGTTGTCTTCTTCTTTCGTTGCATCTGTCTGAAGGAAGAATGCTTCGACCCCAAACTCGTCCTGAAGTTCTTGAGCCACTATCGGCCCGGTTTCGCCATTGATGTCGGCGACAACAACTCGGGCGCCTTCTTGAGCAAAGCGACGAGCGATACCGCGACCGATCCCGTCACCCCCACCGGTAATTACTGCAACTCGATCGAGCAGTCGTTTGTCTGACATAGCTTCCCCCTCATTGGATGACGCACTACGAATCGCAGGCTAGTAGCGGCGTTCAGGCCGAACTACATCCACTGACCGGCATTGACGTCGATGGCCTGGCCCGTGACCGGCCGAGCCAAATCACTCGCCAGCCACACGATCGTTCCCGAGATTTCTGCTTCGGTGGGAATCGAACCAAGTGCGGTGGTCGAGGCGAGATCGGCCTCGACCTCCTCCACCGATACTCCCCGTTCCTCGGCCTGGCGGTGAATCCAAGCGTCGACTGCCGCGCCCCGGATGTATCCGGGCAGCACCATGTTCACCCTGATTCCGTCACGCCCGAGTTCGGTCGAGAGCGTTCGAGTCGCCTGCATCAGAGCGGCTTTCGAAATCGCGTACGGACCCTGATTCGGCTTCACCTCACGCACCGCCATCGTTCCGACCATCACGATGCTGCCTTCGCCCTGAAGCTTCATGGGCTCGATCGCCGCTTTCGTCATAGTGAGCGAACCAAAAAGATTCGTATCCATTGATCGGCGCCAGATGTCGTCTTCGTTTGAGGAGAACGTGTCGGCAAAGAGATTGCCGCTACCCCCCAAAAAGGCGTTGTTCACCAACGTGTCGAGGTGCCCGAGTTCGGCCACCGTTTGATCTACAAGGGCGTGGCAGTCGTCCGCCGAGGTGATGTCGGTCGGACGCCACGTAACACGCCTACCCATCGCCTCGATCTCGGCAGCAACCGCCGCGAGCGTTTCGGAGTTACGAGCGCCGAGCGAAATATCGGCACCGTGACGCGCAAGTTCGATGGCCGCGACCCGCCCGAGACCAGGACCAGCGCCGGAAACAAGCGCAACCCGGCCCGAAAGCAGGCCGGGTTCACTCTGCAGATCAGCCATCAATCGCTATTTCGTAATGCCGTAGTACTTGTCGAGCTTGTAAAGCTCAATAGCGTTTCCGCGGAAGAAGCGATGCGCTTCAAAGTCGTTGAAGCCGGCTTTGGCTGCCATTCGTTCCGCAACCTCTTTGGTGTGAGGGAACGTCGAGTCAGCATGTGGGTAGTCAACTTCGAACGTCAGTCGATCGATACCGATGACATCACGATTGGCCATTGCTGTTTCGTCGTCAAATACGCAGTACCAAACGTTCTGCTTCATGTAGGTCGAGGGCGGGACGGTCAGATTCGAACCAAATCCCGTTGTGTCGAGAAGGCGCTCTTCCCATAATTTGTCAGCACGCTCAAGAATGTACGGAAGCCATCCGGCTTGTCCTTCCGAGTACGCAACACGCAAATCGGGGAACCGTTCAAAGACGCCACCGAAGACGTAGTCAAGGACTGAGCCCATGGCGTTTTGGAAGGTCAATACCGACGAGATGATGAATGGTGCATCGGGAGCAGTCGAAGGCATCTTTGACGACGAACCAATGTGCATGTTGACGACCGTGTCGGTCTCGACACACGCCGCGAACATTGGATCCCAATAACCCGAATGAACCGAAGGCAAACCAAGCGGAACGGGGCTTTCACTGAAGGTGATGCTGTGGCTGCCCTTAGCCGCGCAACGATGAATTTCTTTTGCGGCGAGTTCGACATCCCAAAGCGGAACAATCGTCATCGGAATGAGCCGGCCATAACCCGCACCCGCGCACCATTCGTCGATCATCCAGTCGTTGTAGACGGTGATGCACGCCATCGCGAGTTCTTTGTCTTCACGTTCCAAAAATGTCTGGCCGCAGAATCGCGGAAGGATATTTGGGAAACAAATTGATGCCTCGACATGGTTGGCATCCATATCGGCAAGGCGCGCGGTTTGGTCGTAACAACCCGGGAGGATGTCATCGAACGTGCACGGCTCGTTCTGCACAACCTCAGCACCGACGGCGGCTGAAAGGCGAGTGAACGGATAGACGAGATCGTCGTAGTACCAAACGTCGCAATCGACACCATCGTCTTCACTCACTTCGAAGGAGAACACTCCCCCGATGATTCCCATCTTCACTTTCTTGCGAAGGACACGTGGGCCTCGTTCGCGGTACTTCTCAGGAAGACGCGACGACCACAGGTCGGGGGGCTCTACGACATGCTCATCGACCGAGATAATGCGAGGGATTTCCATGGGGGCCTCCTGGGCGTCGCCCGGCACTCACCGGGAATCTGACGGATCGTCAGTTTGTCACGATCACAACCAATGCGTCGCACCCAACGCCCCAAGGTCTAGGCCAGCGTGAATTCCCCGGGATCACCGATGATGACCGAGAGACCGACCGGGTCCGAATCCATAAACGTTTGACCAACCCCATGATCGTGGCTTTGCGCGACTGTGCGGACCTCATCGACCTGAACCAGGGCGACTGTCGTGAGGTCTCCTTCGCGACCCGGAATCACTGTGGCGCCCACGACAACCCCGGCTCCACTGAGGTCGGGGTCCACCAGTCGCCGTTCCGTTGCTCGTTCAGCTTCTTCGCTGACATCGAGCGACACAAATGGAACTCGTGGTTCGCGGTTCGACCACACCGTGACTGCTGGTTTTGTGAGCAGTCCGCTCACTGCACTTGTGAGCCCAAACGTTGCATAAGGAAGTTCCTGCAAGCGACGCACCATCGCTGCTGCACCTTGCAGCACGTAGTTGTTGAATGGACCACCGCCAAATGTCATACCGCCCGTGAGCGTGAGGTCACGATCGATTGAAAAACCGATCTCTCGAGCTTGTACTTCGACTGCTGCTGGGAAACAGCTGTAGAGATCGACAGGTCCGATTTCGTCGATGGTGACGGCGGATGACTCGAGCGCTGTTTTGGCGACAACCTGCGATGCAGGCCAGCGATAGACATCGGCGCGTTCGGGAAGCGGAATCACTGCATTCGACTCGACCATCGCCAGCGGAAACACCCAAGTCGACTGGTCGAGGCCAAGACGCGTCGCCGTTCCTACGGTGGTGAAGATCAGTGCTGCAGCCTGATCGACATTCCACTGCGAGATAAGCCATTTCGGATAGGGCGCAGCAATCATCCGATTCGTTTCAGATTCAAAGGCAATCTCGTCTGACGTCATTGCCCGGTCATCCCAGCCTGCGGGTGCATGCGCGGCGATCTCAGCGAACCGTGCCCAAAGATTTCCGAGTTCGCGCTGATGGGCTCGGTTTGAGCGACCAAGGTGATGGCGAAGCGCAGATTCGATAATTGCGTATTGATGTGCAGCAGTCGTGAGGTTGCGATCGATTTCGATCTGCGAAATCACCATCTCTTTCGGAGCGATGACTTCGTCGGGTTCCGATGAACGCGCAGCTGCCGGCGCGTCGGGAACCGTGCTTCCGGATTTTCCAGCGATTACGCCGGACCAGCGGTTTTCTCCGCCAACGACAATGGCAACGTCAACAGCTCCCGAGCGAACATCGGTCGCTGCTCGGGCCAGCAACGATTGCTGCAAAACCCCGAGTTCGCTTCTGACGCTTCGGGCGCTCTGTGCACCAACGGCGGCAGCGATCGCTCGACCGGGATCACTTTCCGACCAGGTTCCGTGTGGAACGAAGACTGCACCCGTCAATGCTCCCAACGATTCCGAGGCACCCGTCGCTTCCATGGCAGCTTGAACAGCTTCGATCATGAGATTGGTTGCAGAAGACATAACAAAGCCAGGGCCATCGCGGTGCACAAGCTCTGCAGCGCTAACGACAATCGGCGTCTGTGGGTCGAGCATTTCTGACGAAGTCATGATCACACCTCCGATGCAGTTGAGTGAAAGAACATTGACACCGTGGGATTGAAAATGTCTGCCCGCTCCCACTGCAAGAAATGTCCGGCACCCGCAAGCACCAACGGACCAACGCGATTTGTGAACGCGACCTCGCAGCAATGAATGAAGTCCGGGCCTACAACCTGATCGTCGGCGCCATAAAACAGAAGCGTCGGCACATCGACCGTGCGGTCAAGGATTGGGAACTCCTCTGCGGTGCGGCCGAATCCAAGTTGGTAGACCGCCCAACCAGCTCGAAGTCGAGCCTCATCGGCCCAAGGCTCGGTCATGAAATCAATGTCAGTATCGCTGAACGTGCCTGGCGAAGCCCACAAACGAGGGCCATACATCGCAGCAACCCACGCACGACGCAACGCCGGCGAATTCAATTCAGCGGCCAACACATCGGGCTCACCACCTTGGCGACGGCGGTAATCGCCTGTGGGTCCATCGGCGATTGCTTTGATCGAACCGATATCGATTCCGGCAGCAACGTACGCGTCGATCACCATCGGCGGCACCGTGTCGAAAAAACACAGTGCATCAACAAAACCTTCGAATCGATGCACCATGTCGACAGCGACAACTCCGCCGACGTCTCCGCCGATCACGCCAACATGTTCGTGGCCGAGAACATCATGAACAAGCGCATACAGATCGCGGCTGTAGGTGACGAGATCGTACGTATCGGATTCGGAGAGATCTGAATCGCCGTGACCACGAAGGTCGGGAACGATAACTTCGAAACCAGCTGCAACCAGTGGTTCAATGTTGCGCCACCAAATGCGTTTCGTTTCCGGATAGCCGTGGATCAGAAGGAGCGGGTATCCGCCGACACCTTCACGGACATAAGCGAGTTCAAGATCTCCCGCAACCTTCGACCGATGGATTGTGAAGGCATCGGGTGCAGGAGTTGCCGGCTGCGAAGGACGAAGTCTGGGGTCGTAGCCGGTAACACTCATGCCACAGTCCCCGCTTCAAACAATGCATCGATTTCTGCTTCTGATCGACCCATTGATACCAACACTTCACGAGTGTGTTGCCCAAGTTCGGGTGCGCCCGAACGTGGCTGCCAAGGAGTTCCGTAGAAATCCGAGGGACTGGCGATACGCATCGCTGATCCATTCGCTTCCGGTACTTCGATAAAGGCCCCAGCAGCGTGGACTTGTTCATCGATCAGCACATCGTCAATCTCATTCACTGGCGCCCAGAACATGTCGGGTTCGGTGTCAAAGATCTCCGCCCATTCGTCACGAGACTTTGTCGCGAAGATTGCGTCGAGTTCGGCGATGAGTTCATGGGCGTTGTCACGACGCCCAAGCGGCGTCGAATACGGTCCGTCTTCGAGCCATTCGGGATGTCCGACAACTCGGCATAACGGGGGCCAATGGCGATGGGCTTCTTGGCCAATGAGCCAAATCATCTTCCCGTCGCCACAGGTGTAGTTGTTCATCGATGGATTACCCATTGCTTCGCGAGCACCGATCCCGATGTGATCGCCCCAACCGAGTGTGATCGAGAGATCGAAACCGATTGTGTAAACGCCTTGTCGAACAAGTGAGGTCGAGACCAATTGACCATTACCCGTGCGTTCTCGATTGAAGAGCGCAGCGCAGACCGCAGCCGACGCTGAACTTCCAGTGGGATGATCGCCCATTCCGCCGCGTTGAAACGGAAGCGGGCCATCGGGAGTGCGCAGCAACGACGCGACTCCGGCACGCGCCCAGAATCCGCCAATGTCATAGGCCGGTCGCGCTGCGTCGGGCCCTTCCATTCCATAGCCGGTGATGAGTTGGTAGACGAGACGCGGATTACGCGCCATCACCTCGTCGGGACCAAGACCCCAGCGTTCCAATGCGGAGCGTCGCAGGTTGGTGACGAAGACATCGGCATCGGCGAGGAGTTCATGAGCGAGTGCTTGACCTTCGGGAGTTCGAAGATCGACAGCGACAGACTTCTTCGAACGGTTGTCCATTTCGAACACCGGATTGTCCGGCATCATCGTTCCGAAAAGTGCCTGGTAGGTGCGCGCGGGATCACCGCCGCCCGGTGGCTCAAGTTTGATGACGTCAGCGCCCCAGTCAGCCAGAATCCCTGCGCACGCAGGGCCCGCGACCCACATACCAAGTTCAACGACCTTCACACCTTCTAATGGTCCAGACACTCCGTACCCCCTTCTCTGTCTGCCGAGAGCGTGACACATCAGAAGGGTCCACGGCTTCGAGTCAACCGGTTACTACCGTTCTCATGTCCATTTACCCCAAACCCCCGGAGGACTCATGTATTCACGCTCTGCGCGCCAAATTATCGGCGTGACCATTCTTTCCATCGCTCTCGTCGCCGGCATTGCCGGATGCAGCAGCGACAAAAAGTCGAGCACGACCTCGACCACCTCGGGACCCACCACCTCGGGGGTGAAGCCGGTCAGCGCATTGTCAAAGGCTGACATCGTGCAGATGCAGGAGTGGCTCGATGCCGTTGGGTGCGACGTCGGTGCGAATGACGGCGTCATCGGTCCAATCACCATCGCCACCTTGAAGGCGTTCCAGCAGGGCGCCGGTCTTACCGTCGACGGCACCTACGGACCGAAAACGAAAGCCGCTCTTTCCGCCGATGCCGCCGCTAAGAAGCAGGTCTGCGTGAAACCAGCGCCGACACCTCCGCCGGTTGGTCCGACAGGATCGGTTGCACCGTGTACGTCAGATGCGATTACCTCTGGCCTCAATGCACCCATGACCCAAGGCGTGACAGTAAAGGTCGGTTCATTCGGCTGTGATTCAGGCTGGGCCTACGCAACTGCAACACTCACCCCGCCGGCATCCAGCGGTTCTCCCGCCATTGATGTCGATGATGTACTTGCCTCGCGAAACGGGGTCTGGGTAAGCCAAGACCGCAGCGTTGTTTGTGTGCAGGGCAAAATCCCCGCAGTTGTGTACACCAACGGTTGCTTAGCAAGCTGAGAACGGTCTGCAACGAACGTAAGCAGAATCAATGCCCGCCCTTCGGGGCGGGCATTGTCGCGTTAGGACGAAAGAAGACGGGCGAACCAATCGAACAGAGCAGCTGCCCAAGCAGAAGTAATCCCGCAAGGAAATGCTTGGAATCCATGCGGCATCTCGGGCGCAACGAACAATGCAACCTCGTTGCCCGCAGCAGCCCATCGGGGAGCCAACATCAACGTGTCATCAAGTAAGTGGTCTGCCGTTCCCACGCTCATGAATGCAGGACACAAGTTTTGTAAGTCAGCAAACAAGGGCGACACGTTTGGCGAGCGTCGCTCCTCAATACTCATTCCGGGCAGATAGCAATCGCCGAACATCGCCATACCTTCTGGCGTGAGCAAGTCGGGACCTTCGAGCACGCGCACACCGCGCTGACTGGGCGAACGTCCCCAGTCATGCACCCCGAATACCAGGTTTGCGCCAATGAGATTTTCTGATGCGCCGAGTTCGTCGCGCATGCGTAACGCGACCGCTGCCGCCATGTACCCGCCCGCAGATTCCCCGCCGACGATGATCCGATTGGAGCCGTACTCGGCGATTCCGTTTTCGATCACCCATTTCACAACCGCGATCCCGTCGTCGGGGCCGGCCGGGAATGGATGCTCGGGGGCTTTGCGATAGCCAACGGAGACCACGGCCATTCCGAAACGGCGACACAGATCCAAATTGGTGCTGTCGCCCATTTCCGGCGCACCGATAACCATTCCGCCGCCATGGAAATGCACATAGACCGCCGAAGCCGGGCCATCGGGAAGAAATGTGCGACATGAGACACCTGCGATGTCGCGAACAATTGCTTCAGGTAGCGGCGCAAACGTGCGTTCAAACGTGCGGCGCATTTGCTGAACCTGACCGAGTAGATCCTTCGGCGGTTCACCATCGCTGGCAAACGCTTCGGCCACCAACGCCATCCCCGCGTCGACAACCGCTCGTGCTTCGGGCCTCATGGCCTCAATTTCATCGGTCCAAAGTTGCATCATTCCCCCTCGTTTCCTCTGGTCACCATAGGGCGGACAGAATCGCAACGCCCTCAACCGCTACCGTCAGCCACATGGGTTTCTACAGCACACACATCGTTCCGCGTTTCATCGACAAAATGTGCGGAACGCCCGCCATGCAAGAGGGACGCGACGCCGTGGCCGCCGGCCTATCGGGAACAGTGTTGGAAATCGGATTTGGGTCGGGCCTAAACGTTGCGAGCTACCCGCCAGAGATCGAA
Source organism: Actinomycetota bacterium (assembly GCA_026393455.1). GTDB lineage: Bacteria > Actinomycetota > Acidimicrobiia > Acidimicrobiales > Acidimicrobilacustridaceae > Acidimicrobilacustris. Next base: position 5,386 of record JAPLAE010000019.1, on the reverse strand, counting down.
CTCGTCTACGCCGTCGAGCCGGCGTTAACCGCCCGCAAGATTGCGGTGCCCCGCATTGCCGCCTCCCCCATCCCCATTCAGTACGCGGGTTTGTACGGCGAAACAGTGGCGCTTGATGACAACTCTTGTGATGGAGCGTTGTGCACGTTCACGCTCTGCACGATCCCTGGCGTCGAACAAGCACTGGCCGAACTTCGCCGCGTCCTCAAGCCCGGAGGGAAATTCCATTTCCTCGAACACGGGCTCGCCCCCGATGCGAAGACGCAGGCCTGGCAGCACAGGCTGGACCCACTTGAAAAGCGCCTGGCTGATGGGTGCCACCTCACCCGCGATCCGGTGGAACTGGTGAAGGCCGCTGGATTTGAACTCGAATTCGTCCATAGCGAATACACCAAGGGACCCAAGCCCTGGGTGTTCATGACCTTTGGGCAGGCAATCAACGCCAAATGACTCCAAATTTGGGGTGACTGGATTTCCAGCAGTTCTCAAGGTTTCCTTTAGATGTAACAACAGGTTGATCTGTCACGGTTACTTCATGACCGAAGGCAACGCTTCGAAGGACAACCGCGCTATGGGAATCACAGAGTTCGATGATCTGACGGGGCCGGACCAATCAGCCTCGGCGACTGCTCCTCCTGCGTTCAATCGCCGATCCGTTCTCTTTGGTGCCGGTGCCGCCGTTATCGCCGCTACTGCAGCAGCATGCGCGCCCGCCCCTGCCCCCGCTCCGGCCCCCACAACAACGGTCCCTCCGACCACCGTGCTACCAACGACGACTTCCACTCTTCCTCCGACCACAACCACAACCCAACCTGGTTCAGCGGCGGGAGAAACCTCCTCACAGGTGCTTCACATCGCGAGGCGCCTCAGTTTCGGACCGACGCCAGCACTTCTTGGCGAGATTCGTTCAATTGGAATAACGACGTGGATCGATCAGCAACTCGCGTGGGAATCGATTGACAATTCCTCTGTCGATGCAATGCTCCCGTCATACCCACGCGCACTAATGACCGCTGCAGAAATCACTGCCGGTGTCGATCCATGGCGCACGCGTCAAGAGATGGCGGCAGCGACGATCGTGCGCGGCGTGTGGAGCAAACGCCAGCTTCACGAGTTACTTGTTGATTTTTGGTCGAACCATCTCAACATCGATATCAACCACGATGCCAGCACGCGGCACAAACCCACCGATGACCGCGATGTCATTCGTCGCTATTCGACTGGAAAATTTGCCGACATGCTTGTTGCCTCGGCGAAGTCGCCAGCGATGCTCCTATATCTCGATCAGGCACTTTCACGGGCCGATGGCGGACGGTTGCCGATCGAGAACTATGCGCGCGAAATGCTTGAGCTCCACACCGTCGGCGTCGACGGCGGCTACAACGAAGCCGATGTCAAAGAAGTTGCGTACCTCCTTTCTGGATGGGGCGTCGTAAACCGTAACGACGGCGGATTTCAGTTTCGCCCTCAGTGGCACAACCTGGGACCACTGGCCACGGGTGGTGACGTTCTCGGATGGCGCCCGAACGGACTCACCGGTGTTGCTGCTGGCGAATCACTACTCATATTTCTCGCTCGACACCAAAAGACTGCGACACGTCTCGCCCACAAACTTGCGGTGCGATTTATTGGCGAACACATTCAGGTCACCGATGGTGTCGTAACTGCTGCAGCACAGGCGTACACGGCAAACGACACCGCTATCGCGCCGATGGTTCGTTCGCTGCTGCTCTCACAAGAATTTCGGGCCTCAGCGGGCCGCAAAATGCGTCGCCCGATCGAATATTTCGCAGGGCTCCTTCGCTCGGTGCAACTGCAATGGGACCCAGCGCGTGCGACAAACGTGATGAACACCGCTATGGGGCAACTCGGTCTTCTTGGCCAGGTTCCCCTGGCTTGGGAAACTCCTGATGGCTATCCCGACAATGACGCTCGGTGGACAACCGCCGGGGCAATGGTCGCCCGTTGGAATCTCGCCACGCTGGGCTCCAACGGTTTTGGCGCAACAGCTCCGCAGTTCGATGCAAACCGCATTCTTGGCACACCCGCGCCCACCACCGTCGGCGAAGCGCTGGACCGAGCAGCACTTGCGATCCTCGGCGAACCGCTTGAAACGACGTCTCGAGCGGCAATCCTCTCGGCCTCGGGTCAAACCAGCGCCACAGCGTGGAGATCTACGTCCAATGCTCGAGCGGTCGTCGCCTACATCCTTCAGACCCCCCAGAACCAGATGCGGTGATCAGTATGAACAACGACTCCGTGAGCACTCCAACCAACGAACTCGACGCCGCCGTCGGTGTTCCGTTGCTTGGATCACTCGATCGACGCCGGTTCCTCGCCATCTCTGGAGTTGGCGCAACCGCCATTGCCGCCACAGCGTATTTCCGACCCTCGGTCTTCTTTGGTCGAGCAAGTGCTGCGGTGACTGCAACCGCAGCAACAACCAACAACATCATCGTCAACATCTTCCTGCGCGGCGCGGCCGACGGGCTTTCCTTTCTCAGCCCACTAAATGACAGCACCTACCAAACCCTTCGACCGGGTGTCGCCATTCCCGACGCTTCGGCCCTTGCGGTGAACAACCAATTCGGCCTGCACCCCGGGGCAGTTCGCATCAAGGCGCTCCTCGACGCAGGCCATGGCGCATTTGTTCCCGCCTCCGGATCTCCGAACAACAACCGATCCCATTTCTCCGCTCAAGCGATGATGGACAAAGGTTCATCGAGCGACCCCACTCTCAGTACTGGCTGGCTTGGTCGATACTTCGCGGCAACATCGGGAGCATCAGAAGACGCGTTACGTGGCGTCTCGATCGGCAATGGTCTCCAACCATCGTTGCGCGGTTCCACTGCGATCGCCACGCCGAATCTGCAATCTTTGTCGCTCTATAGTTCTGGAAGCGGCGCTTCGTCGAGCCAAGTGCAAACGGCGCTGCGCGCGATGTATCCCGCGGCATCAACCGAACTTCTCCGCACACAAGGTGCCGCCGCGACAGACATCGTCGCGGAAATCGGTCCCATAGCGTCGGGTGCCGCGGCGCCAACCGGTTGGCCAGCCGGTTTCGGATCTGCACTTTGGCCTATCGCCAAACTCATTGCCGCTGGCTATCCAGTGGAAATCGCTACCGCCGATCTGGGCGGCTGGGATGAACACGATGCAATGGGACCAGCCACCGATCCCGCCGGCAATCAATACAAGTTGGTCGCTGGCCTCGACACTGCACTCGGCGCGTTCTTCGATTACATCGGCGATGCCGCTACTCGCACCACGGTGATCATCACCACCGAATTCGGCCGACGGATCGCCATCAATGGTTCGGGCGGAACTGATCACGGACGCGGCATGGTGATGATGGTGCTCGGAGCGGGCGTGAACCCAGGCGTGCACGGAACATGGCCGGGATTGACTGATACCGATAATGGCGACGTGAAGGTCGTCAACGATTTCCGCAAGGTCTACGCCGAGGTGCTCGGTCGACGAATGCGACCAACGAATCTTGCATCGGTGTTTCCAGGATTCGATACCTCGGAATCGAACTGGCTCGGCGTCACAACTGCGTAACAAAAACGAAGATGACCCGAGCCGAAGCCCGGGCCACCATTCAGACTGCTCTGCGTTTGCGAAAATCAGCTGCAACCGCTGGTGGTGCCACATGACGGGCATGCGTGGCAGGAGCCAGCACGCTGCATGGTGACACCGCACTGCATGCACATCGGTGCATCGTGATTGGTTGTCTTCACTTCACGAACCAACGTGGTTTGTGTGTCGGTGAGAAGTGTTGACACTGATTCGATGGACGGAGGATCGACCGGCATTTCCGAACCCTGACGGGTTTCGATACCTTCATCGACACCAGGAAGCGTGGGCTGCATGCGCTCTGAGGTGGTGAGGATGTTGAGTTCCGCACGCTCCTGCGGTGAGAGATACTCAAGTGCCATACGGCGGAAGAGATAATCCATCAGCGAATTCGCGATGCGAATGTCTGGATCGTCGGTCATGCCGGCTGGTTCGAATCGCATCCCAGTGAACGCTTCGATGAAGGAGCGCAATGGCACGCCGTACTGAAGGCCGTGCGATACCGAGATAGCGAAAGCATCCATGATGCCGGCGAGGGTGGAACCCTGCTTTGACACACGGACAAAGATTTCGCCTGGGCGACCATCTTCGTACTGGCCAACGGTGACGAAGCCCTTGCAATCGGCGACGCGGAACTCGAAGGTGCGCGACACACGGGTGCGAGGAAGCTTCTGACGGATCGGCTGGTAGACGATCTTCTCGACGACACGCTCGATGACTTCGACCGCACCGGCAACCGGATCGTCGGCGCCTTCGATGTCTTTCTTCGATGCCGACAACGGCTGAGCAACCTTGCAGTTGTCGCGGTAGATGGCGACGGCCTTAATGCCGAGCTGCCAGGCCTCGATGTGAATCTTCTCGACCTCTTCAACCGAAACATCTTCCGGCATGTTGACGGTCTTGGAGATAGCGCCGGAGATGAACGGCTGCACAGCACCCATCATGCGGATATGGCCCGTGTAATGAATGATGTTGTCGCCCATCGAGCAGGCAAACACGGGGATGTGCTCAGCCTTGATGTGCGGTGCACCGAGGATCGACATGTTCTCGTTGATGTAGGCAACGATTTCGTCGATCTGAGCATCGGTGTAACCGAGCTTGGTGAGGGCACGAGGAATCGTCTGGTTGACGATCGACATGGTGCCGCCGCCAACAAGCTTCTTCATCTTGACTAGACCAAGGTCGGGCTCAACTCCGGTGGTGTCGCAGTCCATCATGAGGCCGATGGTGCCGGTCGGTGCGAGAACCGAAGCTTGTGAGTTACGCACGCCTACTTCAGCGGCGAGTTCACATGCGGTGTCCCATGACTGCTGTGCTGCTGACAGCAACGCCGGAGGAACAAGCTCTTCGTCGATGGTGGCCGCTGCGGCGCGGTGCTGACCAAGAACGCGAAGCATGTGCTCGGCGTTTTCGGCGTAGCCAGCGAACGCACCCATACGAGAGGCGGTACGAGCCGAGGTGGCATAGGCATGACCGGTCATAAGCGAGGTGATCGCACCAGCAAGGGCACGGCCTTCGTCGGAGTCGTACGGAAGGCCAAGGGCCATCAGCAGAGCGCCGAGGTTGGCGTAGCCAAGACCGAGCTGACGGAACTTGCGGGAGTTGTCACCAATCGGAACGGTCGGGTAATCGGCGTTACCAACGAGGATTTCCTGGGCGGTGAACATGATTTCGATCGTGTGCTTGTAGGCCTCGATATCGAACACGCCGTCTTCGCCGAGGTAACGCAGAAGGTTGATGCTGGCGAGGTTGCATGCGGAATTATCGATGTGCATGTATTCCGAGCACGGGTTCGAACCATTGATGCGAC
>JAPLAE010000144.1 GCA_026393455.1 Actinomycetota bacterium | reverse complement strand
GATCCATCCGCTCGTCTGCGCAGCGTTCAATGCTGACTTCGACGGCGATCAGATGGCTGTCCATCTTCCACTGTCAGCAGAAGCACAGGCAGAAGCCCGCGTGCTCATGCTGTCGGCGAACAACATTCTCTCGCCGGCCGATGGTCGTTCACTCGTCACCCCGACGCAGGACATGATCATCGGTGCGTACTACCTGACTGAAGAAGTCAACGGTGGTCCGGGCGAGGGTCGCGTGTTCCGCAATCTCGAAGAGATCGAGCGTGCGTACGAAGCTCACGACATCAGCCTTCACTCATTGATTGAGTATCGCCATCCCGACCATGTTGTTGGTGAAGCCGATGGCCGCAAGACCTATCGCACCACGACCGCCGGTCGAATCTTCTTTAACACGACGCTCCCAGCGAGCTTCGAGTTCCAGAATGCTCGTATCGATAAGCGGGCAATGGGTCGCATTGTCGACGAACTTGCTCACGACTTCGACAAGGCCGATGTGGCCTCAAGTCTCGACCGCATCAAGGACCTTTGCTACCGCTACGCGACCAAGTCTGGTCTCACTATCTCGATCGAGGATGTCAAGACTCCTCCGGTCAAGAAGGAGATTCTCGACCGTCACGAAAAGGAAGCCGAGAAGGTCGAGACCCAGTTCCGTCGCGGCATTATCACCGATGGTGAGCGTCGTCAGAAGGAAGTTGAGATCTGGACCACAGCAACCGACGAAGTTCGTGTTGCGATGGAAGCCAGCCTCAAGGAAGACAAGTTCAACCCGATCGACATGATGGTTGGCTCGGGTGCACGCGGAAACATGATGCAGGTTCGTCAGATCGCCGGTATGCGCGGTCTTGTTGCGAACCCTCGTGGCGACATGATTCCTCGTCCGATCAAGTCGAACTTCCGTGAAGGCCTCACCATGCTTGAGTACTTCATCTCGACTCCAGGTGCCCGTAAGGGTCTGGTCGATACCGCACTTCGTACTGCTGACTCTGGTTACCTCACGCGTCGACTTGTCGACGTGGCGCAGGAACTCATCATCAACGATGAGGATCCCTTCGAATCAGGTGGCCCGGTCCGCGGTATTTGGATCGAAGACATCGAGGCCGACCGTCCCGGTAAGCGTGCATGGCTCGAGACTCGTCTCTTCAGCCGCACCCTTGCTGACGACGTCACGCTTTCCGATGGCACCGTTTTCGCTCGTGGCACTGTCATCGGCGACGACGAAGTTGCGCTTCTGCGTGACGATGCTGGTGTCACTCGAGTTCGTGTGCTTTCACCGCTCACCGACGATTCCGATCTTGGTGTTTCGGCAGCGTGTTACGGACTTTCGCTGGCAACGGGCAAGTTGATCGAAGTTGGCGAAGCCGTTGGTGTTATCGCTGCGCAGTCGATCGGTGAACCTGGCACCCAGCTCACCATGCGTACCTTCCACACCGGTGGTGTTGCTGGTACCGACCTCGCCGGCGGTCTGCCGCGCGTCGTCGAATTGTTCGAAGCTCGCAGCCCGAAGGGCAAAGCGACGCTCTCGCGCCTCACTGGTGTCGTGCGAATCGGTGAAGACGAAGGCAAGGGTCGTGTGATCACGGTTGTTGCTGACGACGGCACCGAAGAGGCCTACATCGTTTCTGGTCTCGCTCGTCTCGAGGTCACCGACGGACAAGAAATCGCTGCAGGCGATCCGATCGTCGACGGTCCTCGCGATCCCAAGGAACTCATCGAGATCAAGGGCGTTCAGGAAACACAGCAGTACCTCGTCACTGAGGTACAGAAGGTGTACCGCGATCAGGGCGTGCCGATTCACGATAAGCACATCGAACTCATCGTTCGTCAGATGACGCGCAAGATCACTGTGCAGGAAGCCGGCGAGTCCGATTTCCTTCCCGGCGAGCGCGTCGACTCCAAGGTGTACCGCGATGCCAGCCGAGCACTCGTGATGGAAGGCAAGAAGCCCGCTGAGGGTCGCCCCGAAATCATGGGTATCACCAAGGCCTCGCTTGCCACCGATTCATGGTTGTCGGCTGCTTCGTTCCAGGAGACCACCCGAGTGCTCACTGAAGCTGCCATCGAATCCCGTTCGGATTCGCTGCTCGGCCTCAAGGAAAACATCATCATCGGCAAACTCATCCCCGCCGGTACCGGCATGGCGAAGTATCGCGATGTCTCGACCTCGGCACCTGAGTATCAGCCGATGGAGTTCTGGTCCTCCGGTGACGACGACGAAACCGGCGATCTTGCCGATCTCCTCGCCGAGCGCATGGCGGGCGATGTTGTTACGCCAGCACCGGTTGATCTTGATGAAATGGCCGCATTGGCCGAAGCTGCAGCCGAAGCGGCTATGGCCGCCGAAATGGTTGCCGGCGCCGGCGATCTGGCCGAATCGGGCGAAGAACTTCCCGATGCACAGGTCATTGAACTTCCGGTGAATGAGCTGTCGGAAACTGAGCAATCAGAAGAAGAAAGCGGCGCTGCCGAAGAATCCCAGTAGTCCCGGTTTCGGGGGTTTGCCCGGATCGGGCTGACCCCCCTAACCTTGCCCTCCGCTCCGGGGCCGGTCCCCGTAGCGATATGAACGCCAGAAAGGTTCGTTGTGCCCACCATCCAGCAGTTGGTCCGTAAGGGCCGCCAGTCGAAGCCCGCGAAGGGCAAGACCCCGGCCCTCAAGGGCGCTCCGCAGCGACGGGGCGTGTGCACGCGCGTCTATACGACCACACCGAAGAAGCCGAACTCCGCACTCCGCAAGGTTGCACGTGTTCGTTTGTCATCGGGCATGGAAGTCACTGCGTACATCCCCGGTGAAGGACACAACCTCCAAGAGCACAGCATCGTGCTTGTGCGCGGTGGTCGTGTGAAGGATCTTCCGGGTGTGCGTTACAAGATCATCCGCGGCACCCTTGACACCTCGGGTGTGCGCGATCGCAAGCAAGCCCGCAGCCGCTACGGCGCCAAGAAGGACAGCTGATATGCCCCGTAAGGGTCCCGCCCCCCGCCGAGAACTGATGCCCGATCCGATTTACCGGTCGGTTGTTGTTACTCAGGTTGTTAACAAGGTGCTCCAGCGCGGCAAGCGCTCGACCGCTGAGAGCATCGTTTACGAAGCACTCACCATGATCGAAGCGAAGACTGGTACTGAGCCGATCTCAACACTCAAGCGAGCAGTCGAGAACGTCAAGCCGCAACTCGAGGTTCGTAGCCGTCGTGTTGGTGGCGCCACCTATCAGGTGCCCGTCGAGGTTCGTCCCCGTCGCGCCAACACGCTCGCCATTCGCTGGATCGTCGGTTACTCGCGTCAACGTCGCGAGCGCACGATGGCCGAGCGTCTTGCGAATGAACTGATGGATGCCGCCAACGGTGTTGGTGCATCAATCAAGCGTCGCGAAGATCTTTACAAGATGGCCGAATCCAACAAGGCGTTTGCCCACTACCGCTGGTAACCACCACGTTGGTTCGTACCGACGCCCCGCCTTGTGCGGGGCGCCGTCGCGAAACAAGCAGTTCCCCCCAATCCGTTCCTTTACAACTCCCACTGACCGCCAGTCACACGACAGGACCTGACGATGGCTTCACGCCCGCATCCTCTTGAAAAGACCCGCAATATCGGCATCATGGCCCACATTGATGCGGGCAAGACCACCACGACCGAGCGGATTCTCTATTACACCGGTAAGAACTACAAGATCGGTGAAGTTCACGATGGTGGCGCCACCATGGACTGGATGGTCCAGGAACAAGAGCGCGGTATCACCATTACTTCTGCTGCGACCACGTGCTTCTGGGAAGACCATCGCATCAACATCATCGACACCCCCGGCCACGTCGACTTCACCGTCGAGGTTGAGCGCTCACTTCGCGTGCTCGATGGCGCCGTCGCAGTGTTCGACGGAGTAGCTGGTGTGGAACCGCAGACCGAAACGGTGTGGCGTCAGGCCAACAAGTACAACGTTCCGCGAATCTGTTTCGTCAACAAGATGGACCGTCTTGGCGCCGACTTCTACGCCGCTCTCGACTCCATCAAAGATCGTCTTGAAGCCAATACCGCGGTGTTGCAGCTTCCGATCGGTGCTGAAGGTAACTACAAGGGCGTTGTCGACCTCGTCACGATGGAAGCACTCGTGTGGCTCGATGAAGAACTTGGTGCCACCTGGGAGGTCCAAGAGATCCCCGCAGATATGAAGGACGACGCCGAGGCATATCGCGCCGACCTTATTGAAACTGTTGCCAGCGTCGACGAAGCCCTTCTCGAGAAGTTCATTGCGGAAGAAGAAATTTCCGTCGACGAACTTCGTGCCGCGATTCGTAAGGCAACGATTGCGGGCGAAATCATCCCCGTCCTGAATGGCACTGCGTTCAAGAACAAGGGCGTTCAGCCGTTGCTTGACGCTGTTGTTTGGTACCTCCCTTCGCCTGTCGATCTTCCGCCCGTTACTGGCACAAGCCTCAAGGGCGATCAGCAACTCGAGCGTCCGCCGACTGACGATGCGCCGTTCGCTGCGCTTGCGTTCAAGATCATGACCGACCCCCACGTTGGCAAGCTCGTCTACTTCCGCGTATACAGCGGCTCGCTCGAAAAGGGCGGACAGGTGATGAATGCACGCACCACATCGAAGGAGCGCATCGGTCGTCTCCTCGAAATGCATGCAAACGATCGTCAGGATCTCGACACTGCGTTTGCTGGCGACATCGTTGCTGGTATCGGATTCAAAAACACGAAGACCGGCGACACGTTGTGTGATCCGTCGGCTCCACTCGTACTTGAAGAACTCATCTTCCCCGAACCCGTTATCCACGTCGCGGTTGAGCCCAAGACCAAGGCCGATCAGGACAAGATGTCCAAGGCTCTCTTCTCGCTTGCCGAAGAAGATCCGACCTTCCAGGTTCGTACCGACGAAGACACCGCGCAGACGGTCATCTCCGGAATGGGCGAATTGCATCTCGAGGTACTCGTCGACCGCATGCTCCGTGAGTTCAAGGTCGATGCAACCGTTGGTAAGCCACAGGTGGCCTACCGCGAAACAATTACGCAGACCATCGAGAACTCGACTTACACCCATAAGAAGCAGTCAGGTGGTTCGGGTCAGTACGCCGAAGTCACCATCACGCTTGAGAACACCGGCCCCGGTGGCGGTTACGAATTCCTCGACAAGATCAGCGGCGGCAAAATTCCGAAGGAATACATCCCGTCCGTCGACGCCGGTATTCGGCAGGCGCTTTCCGCTGGTGTTCTCGCCGGTTATCCGACCGTTGATGTGCGTGCCATCCTCACCGACGGCAAGTACCACGACGTCGACTCCTCGGAAATGGCCTTCAAGATCGCCGGAACCATGGCGTTCAAGGAAGCTGCACGTAAGGCCAAGCCGTGTCTTCTTGAGCCCATCATGAACGTCGAGGTTTCGACCCCAGACGACTACATGGGCGACGTTATGGGCGATCTTTCCAGCCGTCGAGGCAAGCTCGGAGGCATGGAACAGAAGGGGAATTCGCAGATCATTCGTGCGCAGGTACCCCTTTCGGAGATGTTCGGTTACGCTACCGACCTTCGTTCACGCACCCAGGGTCGAGCTACCTACACCATGCAGTTCGACTCCTATCAGCAAATGCCGTCGAACGTTCAGGAAGAAATCGTTACTCGCCTCCGCGGCGAGTGAACTTCCAACTCGATCGAAGTACCGCAGTTCCTAAAGCAAGACCAGTAGTCGCACCTTTCCAACTCACAGAAATCGCCGCAGGGCACAACGACACAGGAGAAAGTAATGGCACG
>JAPLAE010000031.1 GCA_026393455.1 Actinomycetota bacterium | reverse complement strand
TCACTCGGCTGCATCGGTCAACGCCTCTGCCATCGACGGATGAACAAACAATGACTCGTGGAGATCGGCCACTCGAAGTCCGGCGCTAACAGCAAGAGCGATCACCGAAATCAGTTCAGCAGCATGTCGACCAACGATCGCTCCGCCCAGAACGACGCCAGTTGCTGGATCAGAAATGATCTTCACAAATCCGCGTGCATCGTCTTCAATGAGGGCCTTGGCATTGGCCGAAAACGGAACTTTGGTCACTCGAATCTTGCGACCCACAGCGAATGCATCGACCTCTGCCAGTCCAACATCAGCAATTTCGGGCTCGGTGAAGATTGCGCTCGCCGCCTTCTCGTAATCGATATGCCGATGGGGGCCTGAATGGAGACCCATGGCGTGTTCAGCGATCTTGCGACCCTGAAGCGAGGCCACTGAGGACAGCGGGAGTTTCCCAGAAATGTCGCCCGCGGCGTAGACGTGCGGAACCGAACTCTGGCAGTTGTGATCAATCTTCACATAGCCATTAATTAATTCCACACCTACATCGCCTAATCCGAGGTTGTCTGTATTTGGGATCGAGCCAATCGCCAACAACGCATGCGAACCAGTCACGATGCGACCGTCGGTGCATTCGATGGTGACTCCGTCTGCCGTTGCAACTCCGTTGCTTGCTTTTGCACCCTTTAACAGCATCACGCCTCGTGCCAGGAAGTCGGCCTCGAGCGCAGCCGCAACCTCGGGATCCTTGAGCGGCAGAACTTGTTGACGACTCACAATGAGCGTTACTTCGCTCCCGAACGACTTGAACATATGAACGAACTCGACTCCAGTAACTCCGGAACCGATTACAACAAGATGTTCGGGCAATGTTCGCGGTGGGTACGCATCACGAGTCGTCAGGATGCGTTCACCATCGACATGGGCCCACTCCGGAATGCGAGGACGACTTCCTGTGGCCAGCAGCACTACATCAGCCTCAAGCTCAATCAGCCCCGCTTCGGTCTCGGCGACGACCTCGTGTGGACCCACCATGCGTCCCGTACCGCTGAGGAGCTTGACCCCTTGGCTTTCGAGAAGCGTCGTGGTCGAACGCTCGAGACGTTCGCCGATCGAGCCGATCCGGCGCCGGAGCGCGTCGAAGTCGAGCGTGGCCGAAACATTTGTGAGACCCATGCGTTGGGCGTCGTTGATGGTTCCAAGCGCGCTGCCCGTGGCGATCATGGCTTTCGAGGGCACACAATCGCGCAGATGCGCTGCTCCACCGATGAGGTCGCGTTCGATCATCGTGACCTTGGCTCCAAATCGAGCCGCATAGGTTGCAGCGGTGTTACCAGCGGGCCCACCACCGATGATCACGAAATGCTTTGCCATTGCGTCTCACGCTAGCGGGATGACTCGACAGAAAAGCCGCCCTATTCCCAATCACGATCGAAGTTCACACCAGATTCATCAAGTTTCAGTGCGAAGCGCGAGCAATCGGCTTCATTCGGTGGTCGGAACTAAACATCTGTCGCGTGAGCCCTATGCCCATCACGGTCACGCTGGTCGCAACGGAACCCAGAATTAGATACATGATCGCAAGCTGCACCGTCACCGCATCGACCGCATCCACTCCGGCAAGAACAAGGCCCGTCATAGCCCCGGGGAGAAAGACGAGGCCGACAGCTTTCGTTGACTCGATCTGAGGAATGAGAGCCGTGCGCAAAGCGGAACGCACATAGGGCCGAGACGCAGCCGGCCAAGACAACCCAAGAGCAAGTCGAGCTTCGACTTCATCGCGTTTGTCGGAAAACTCACCAACAATGCGCCTACCAACCAACACACAAGCCGTCATCGAATTTCCGATCATCATTCCGGCGAGCGGAACAATCGTGCGTCCTTGCATTGGAAAAACGTGAAAACCAAAAATCACCGACAGGCTGACGGCAACGACGGTGAGCATCGAAATTGTTCCGAGAAGAAAGATCCCGGGGATTTCTTTCGCTCGGCTTCGGATCGTGAATCCAGCGAAAACGATCATCACCACAACCCACAACCATGCCCACCAGACCGAAGCTTTCGAATCAAGAACGAGGCGAAGCGCAAAACCAACAAGCAGAAGTTGCACTGCTGCTCTGGCCGAGGACCAAAGCATCGAGCGAGTCAGGTGTAGCTGTTGCCAAAGCGAGAGCCCAACAGCAATTGCTACGAGCAAGAGCGACGCGGTGACGCCCATCCAACCAATCTGCGTGTCATTCATCGGTCCCCCTCGGTTCGCTGTTCTAAGTATGTGAGCGACTCCGTCGGCGTTGCATTCCGTCCTTCGACCAGAACTTCAATCCGATCAGCGATGCGCTGGACTTGTGAAAGATCGTGACTGACCCAGACCACACCAATTCCTTCCTGTGCCAATTCACGCGCCAGATCTTCGATGCCGATGCGATTTTCGGGATCGAGCGACGATGTCGGTTCATCCATCAAGATCACTTCTGGCTCGGTGAGCAGCGTTCT
>JAPLAE010000095.1 GCA_026393455.1 Actinomycetota bacterium | reverse complement strand
GTCATCGCATTGTTGGGCAACGACGTGTGAGTCGGCAGCAGAATCAATAATGCCGAGGTCGTCACGCAACCATTCGATGTTGGTGCCCGCTGAAAGCATGATGGCTTCAGTGCCCCACATAGTTTCGTCTCCGCGCTGCCACGCAACGATCGGGAATGTTCCGGCGTTGCCGCGTTCCCCTGATGTCGGACGATCGGGGCCGACGACGAGGTCGAGCATTCCGCCAGTGCCGAACGTGATCTTTGCCGGGCCAGGACGCACGCAACCCTGGCCGATGAGCGAGGCTTGTTGGTCGCCGGCGATGCCACAGATCATCGGAGCGCCAGCAAGAGCGGATGCGGGAGCGATCGGTCCGCTTGAATCGACGATGGTGGGCAGTGTGGATCGAGGGATGTTGAGCTTCGTGAGAAGCGCATCATCCCAATCGAGCGTATCGATTGAGAACAGCCCGGTGACAGCGGCGTTTGATGCGTCGGTGACGTGCGCCGCGCCTTCGGTGAGTGTCCAGACGATCCAAGAGTCGACGGTTCCGACACAAAGATTGCGGCTGCGGTCGGGATCGGCGTTGTCGAGAAGGTGTTTGATCTTTGTCGCCGACTGATTCGGAGCGAACCGCAATCCGTCAGCCTGAAAAACGAGGCAATCACCCAACGTGCGGAGGTCCTGCCAGCCGAGGCCGGGTGCGACTGGTTCGCCGGTTATGCGATCCCACACGATCGTTGACGCGCGCTGGTTGGCGATTCCAACCGCATCAACCGGGCCACCGTCTGCGAGTGCGGCACGAGCGGTTGCCAGTGCTGCAGTGGCCATGAGCGTGGCATCGAATTCGACGAGTCCTGGTGCCGGGGTGTCGGGGAGAATCTCTTCGCGAAACTCGACCGCAATAGAAGCGTCGGGTCGCACGACGGCCGAACGAACACCAGACGTGCCGATGTCAACAACAAGGATGCTCATTGCGTGCGATTCCCTCGTGAAACCGCGACCATCGCACCAATGGTTCCGAGTGACGCGAAGACAAGGGCAAACAGAACAATGCCTAAGAGCAAGACGGCTGTTTCGGAAAATTCCCGAGTGGCGATGAGGTACACGATTTCTGCGCCGAGGAATGTGACGACGCCAGCGGCTGCGCCGTGGGGGAGTGCATGTGGTGGAAGTGGCCGAGCAGCGGCATAACCCGCCAATGCACCTGAGAAAAAGATGATTGCGAGCATGACGCCGGCGAATGCCGTGCCCGAGAACACTGTTCGTTGAAGGATTGCTGCGGGTAATGCGAAACAGAGTCCATTGAATGCACCAATGAGAATCACGCGGCGGTCGAACATTCCCATCAGGCGGGTTCACCAAATCCAGTAGGGGCGGTGCCGAAGGCCGTGGGCATGCCGAGCTTTCCGGGATTGAGAATGCCGTTGGGATCGAGCGAACGTTTCATTGTGTGCAACACGGAAGTTGCACCTTCGCCAAGGGCTTGGGCCATGAACCGTCCGCGGTTGAGCCCGATGCCGTGGTGATGGCTAAGCGAGCCGCCGTGAGCCAGTGCTGTTGTTGTTCCCGCATTCCACGCGCCGAGGTACATGGGTTCAATAGCGTCTGGACCTTCGGCTGCTGCTTTGCCAGCAAATGTGAAATACAGGCACGCACCATCGGAATAGGAATGCGAGAGGTGAGCGGTAGAGGAGATCACGCCTGGCGTGGAAGCAATGGCGTCGCGCACGGCCGGGTACAGGGTTGGCAGATCAGTCCACGAAACAGTGAGTTCCATAGTGTCGACCATGTAGCCGCGAGAGATAAGCGCTTCTAACGCGCTCACGTCGTTGCGGTGTCCAAACCACTTGGCGACGAGTTCAACGTCGAGCGGCGTCGCATCGGCGCATTCTTCGGCCGTAATTGTTGTAGTGGCGTCGACGGTTGCTTGGTCGCCCTCATCGAACGCCAACAACACCGCAACGTCTCCGGTTTTCCAATTGCGGTCTGCTTCGGCGGCGTCGTACAGACGAAGGGCAGCCGGAGCAAGGCCCCGTTGGATTATGCGACGACAGGCGTCGGCGCCTGCTTCAAAGGTTGGGTAGGCCCATGCGCTGCTGTGGTTTGCAGTTGCTATCGGGCGAGCACGCAATCGTGCTGCGGTGATGATGCCGAGCGTTCCTTCCGAACCCACGAACAATTGCGTGAGGTCGGGACCGGCTGACTGGCGGGCATGTCCGCCAGTGTGGACGATCGTTCCGTCGGCGAGAACAACGTCGAGGCCGATCACGATGTCTTCGATCTTCCCGTATCGATTGGAAAGTTGTCCGGCACCTCGACACGCGAGCCAGCCACCTACCGTGGAAAGCGCAATTGATTGTGGCCAGTGGCCAACGGTGAGGCCGTACTCCGCTTGCAGTAGATCTTCGAAGACGTCGCCGAACGTCCCCGCGCCAACGTCGATGATTCCAGAAGTCCGATCGACCGATCGAATACCCGTCAATCCACAAAGATCAAGGATGACGCCACCAAAAAGTGGAATGGAACCACCCACGACACCGCTACGGCCCGCGGCAGCGGTGACCGGAATGTGGTTGTCATTGCACAGTCGCAAAATTGCCGAGACCTGCTCGGTCGTGGTGGGCGATACGACTACTGAAGCGATCTGGCCGACTTCAGCGCTGATGGCGCGAGTCATGATGAGCGGCCACCAGTCGCGACTGGCCTCAACGAGAGTTGAATGATCGAGCGAGAGGGTTGCCCCTGTTGCGCGTAACTGTGCGATCACGTCCTCTGAGACATCAACGCGAGTTGTGGCGAAATGGGCCTGACCGTTTGCGGCGTCAAGAGCAATGGGTGGTGTGGGATGTGGGGGCATCAGGCGACGATCGCTGCGAGTTCTTCGTTGATGCGGCCTCGATAATCGGCGACCTGTCGAGCTTGCTCTGCTTCATCCCAACCGAGTTCAGAGCCAAGCAGCGCGGCGACTGCAAATGCGGCTTCGGCCGAGGCGTCGCGCAGTTCCAGTCGGGCTCGTGTGCGGCGACTGAGGATGTCATCAACTGTGGTGGCCATTTCGTAACGAACGGCAAAGATGGCTTCGGCGCGCAAGTAGGGCAGACCGGGCACAAGAAGTTCAGCCATAGAGGGGTCGGACTCGGCAATTGCGAGCACGGTGGTTGCATCTGATCCGTACCGATTGGCGAGACGGCGAACTGCGTCGCCACCGAGGGGCGACAGCGAATCAGCCGAGGTCATCAATTCTTCGTAGCCATTCGCGCCATGAATCTTGAGATGTTTGGTCTTGCTGCGGAGGCGCAGTCGAGCGAAGCGATCGGTCTTGAGCACTTCGGTGAGCACTTCCTCGATCGTGTCAGCGGCCATCTCGCGATAGGTGGTCAACTTGCCACCGGTAATGGTCACGACTCCAGAGTCAGAACGACGCACTTTGTGGCGGCGAGAAAGATCAGCGGTGCGGCCAGAGACCTCGGGGTCGGCGACCAGCGGACGCAGGCCTGCCCATGTTCCGAGAATGTCGTCGGTGGTGACGGTTTCGGTAATTGCGCCGTTGAGGGCACGCAACAAATACTCAACGTCTTCCTCATTGCACTGTGGATCGTCGACTGGTCCGGTGTAATCGGTGTCAGTGGTGCCAACGAACGTGAATTGTCCCCACGGCACGACAAAGACGGAACGCTTATCGCCCGGCACAGGAATGACGGCGGCGACTGTATTGCGCACCTTCGACCACGCAACGGTGATGTGCACGCCCTTGGCCGGCCGAATCGAATGAGGATGTTCGGCCTCATCGAGCGCGCGGACATCGTCTGACCACACGCCCGCCGCATTCACGACAGCCTTGGTGGCAACGGTGAAGGTGCGTCCGTCGGCATTGACGACTACGCCGTTTACTTTCCCGTTTCCATCTTTATGGAGGCTGACGACTTCGGTGCGGTTGACGATCGTTGCCCCAAATCGAAGTGCTGCGGTGCGAGCGACGCTCACGACCAGGCGAGCGTCGTCGGCTTCCGCGTCGTAATAGAGATAGGACGGCATCAACTTGTCGGCGGGAAGAGTCGGGAACAACTCAAGTGCCTGCTTCTTTGAAACCCGCTTGTGCATCTTGCCGATGCGAAGACCGCCAGTGAGGTCGTACATCCACATAGCGCTACCCATCGCCCGTGCGAGTTTGCGATTGACAACACCCTTCGATGACAAAATGGGAATGAGGAATGGGAGCACCTTCACAAGGTGCGGGGCATTACGGCGAAGGATCTGACGTTCGGCGAGTGCTTCGTAGACGAGCCGAATATCGCCCTGTTGGAGATAACGGATTCCGCCATGAACCAGCTTTGAAGACTTCGATGAGGTTCCGCTGGCGAAATCGTCACGCTCAACGAGAGCAACGCGAAGACCTCGTGATGCCGCGTCAAGAGCACACCCAACCCCGGTGATCCCGCCACCGATGACAACAACGTCGAAGTTGGTGCTTTCCAAGCGCTGTAAGGCGTCGGAGCGATTGAAGGCAGCGGAGTTCATGGGGTTGAGCCTAGAACGCGGTGGTCTAGAGCGCCTGATCGTCTGACCTGCGGAAACGCTCACTTAATGGAGACGCGTATTCGGTTTGTGTCGCCGGGGTGGGGGAGTCAATACTCCTCTTTCCTTATTCGCCCGCTCCGCAGGAGCCGTTCTGTTCCAATGACTAACACTTGGCACTCCCTGGCCGCCTGCATGGGAATTGATCCCGAGATCTTCTTTCCCGACCCTGAAGACGATTCTGATGCCCTGCCGGCGAAGCTGGTATGTGCGGAATGCGATGTGCGTGAGGCCTGTTTGGAGCATGCTCTTGCTGTGCGCGAGAAGGATGGCATCTGGGGCGGGGCTACTGAGCGGGAACGACGACGAATGATTCGTCAACGCCGGCGGACGGCCTGAACATGGAATGGCCGGCTCTGATCTCGACGCTTGTCGCCGGCTCTGATCTGACATCGGAGCAGGCGGGCGATGCGCTGCACGAAATCCTCGCGGGCGATGCCACCGACGCTCAGATTGCCGCGTTCTTGATTGCGCTTCGTATGAAGGGCGAGACGATCGGGGAAGTCTCGGCGATGGTCGATGCCATGCTCGAGTCAGCAGCGCCGATCGAACTTCCGCCAGGACCAGACGCCATTGACATCGTGGGCACCGGTGGAGCTCCCAGTCGACGCGCCCACGCCTTGAATGTTTCGACCATGGCCAGTTTCGTGGCCGCGGGCGCAGGTGCTCGGGTCGTGAAGCATGGAAATCGCAAAGCCTCGTCGACCTCGGGTTCGTTTGATCTTCTCGAAGCGCTCGGCATCCCGCTTGAACTCGACGGACCAGGTATTGCGCATTGTGTTTCTGAAGCGGGCATTGCTTTCTGTTTCGCCCGATCGTTTTATCCGGCAATGCGTCATGCCGGACCAGTTCGTACGCAACTTGGCGTGCCCACGGTTTTTAACTTCCTTGGCCCGCTTTCACACCCAGCCCGAGTACAACGCCAGGTGATTGGTGTGAGTGATCAGCGCATTGCTCCGATTGTGGTCGGGGTATTGCAACAGCGCGGAGCACCGCGAGCCCTAGTTGTTTCGGGTGACGATGGCATGGACGAATTCACTACGACGACAACCAGCACCGTTCATGAACTGCGTGATGGCGTCGTCAACACCACAACATTCGATCCGCGTGATGTTGGTATTGCGTTCGTTTCGCCTGACGCAATCGCCGGTGGTGGGCCTGAGGTCAACGCCGATATCGCCGGGCGAGTTTTCGCTGGTGAATCCGGGGCCTATCGGGACATCGTTTGTTTGAATGCCGCTGCGGGCCTGTTCGTGGCTGGGATCGTCGACGATCTTGCGAGCGGTGTTGAGAAAGCGCAGGAGTCAATCGATAGCGGAGCTGCTGCTGCAGTTCTTCAACGGTTGATTAGCGCCGCGAACGACGTAGCGAACTAACAAACTCGCTGTCGTCAACCGCTAGTCCCTTGCGGGGAGAAAACGACGGCAAGGCTGGCAGTGCGGAGACGAGTACGCCATCGCAGTGGTCGAGCGTGAGATCGGGTGCGGAATGATCAAGCCACGACGCGATGCAACCGAGTTCATCGGCGAGTTCACGGTCGAGGGGGACCAGTGGAGCGTCAGAAGGCAACGGTCGATCGCCATGTGTGAGGGAGAGGCCGAGATTCGGTAGTTCGCCTTCCCCCCAGGCCGATTGCAAGCGACCGTGGTCGAGAGCAACTCCTCCGAGTGGCCCGAGATCGATATGTATGTGTCCGGCCCGACGGAGTTGGTCGAATTTCCGTTGTCGGCGGATGGCGCCGGCCAAAGCATTGGCGCGGTCGCGAACATCGGCGGCTTCTTCGAAACGCTCTTCGCGAGCAAGCGCGGTAATGCGGTCGGCGAGCGGGGCAAGGAGAAGGTTGGGTTCGACGGTAAGACCGCGAACCGCGCGTTCGACAACAAGTTGATAGTCGGCGGGTTCGACGCCACCAGCACAGGGGCACATGGACACACCAAGTTGGGCAGCGGTGCACGGTGCGTCGCGAAGAGCGCGTTTACCGACTCTTCCTGCACAGCGGCGAAGCGGAACCGAGGTGTGAATGGCATCGACAACACGTTGTGCTGACGAACGAGAAGAAAGTGGGCCGAGATAGAGGGCGCCGTCGTCGCGTGCAGTTTTCACGATCGACAAGCGGGGGAATGTCTCTGACAGTGTGAGCTTTACGTAGACATAGCGACCCCAGTCTTTGAGTTGTCGGTTGTAGCCGGGCCTGTGTTCGTGGATCAGACGGATTTCATGGACTGCAGCCGAGAGTGGATGGGGATGCATCACATGATCGATGTGCTTGGTTTCTCGCAGCAAGGAACCGATCTTTCGGCGGTCATCGCCCGAGAAGTAGGAACGCACTCGTGCCCGAAGATTGGTGGCTTTCCCGATGTAGAGCACATCGCCTTGTGAGTTGCGAAAGAGATAGACGCCAGGTGAGCGGGGCAGCGAATCGGTGAGTCGAAGTTTCTGGGCGCTCGCATGACCGGCCATTTTTGGCAATGAAATGAGATCGTCGAGACCGGTAACGCCTAAGCCTCCGGCGCGTTCAATAAGGAGGTGCAGCAGATCGCCAGTAGCGAGTGCATCATCGAGAGCGCGGTGCGAGGGTTGATGGTCGAGACGGAGAACTTGGGCCAGTGTTCCGAGTTTGCAATTAGGTACCTCGTTGCGAACGAGTCGTCGAGCGAGTGCAACGGTGTCGACAGAACGGTTCGTGAGCCTTGGCCGTTGATCGCGTTCTAATGCCGCCTGCACAAATGAGAGGTCGAAACGAACGTTGTGTCCGACAATGACCGCGTCGCCGATGAACTCGAGAAGTGAAGGAAGCACAGCTTCAATGCGGGGCGCGGGCATCAGCATGGAATGGGTGATGCCGGTGAGCACGGTGATTTGGGGTGGAATCGCACAACCGGGATTTACGAGTGTCTGGAACGTTCCTAAACATTCACCGCCGCGAAGTTTCACCGCGCCGATTTCGGTAATGCCGCAGAAATCGGCCGAGCCACCGGTGGTCTCGAGGTCGATTACACAGAAGGTGACCTGTGAAAGGGGCGTGCCGAGATCGTCGAGTGA
Organism: Actinomycetota bacterium; assembly: GCA_026393455.1. Classification (GTDB taxonomy): domain Bacteria; phylum Actinomycetota; class Acidimicrobiia; order Acidimicrobiales; family Acidimicrobilacustridaceae; genus Acidimicrobilacustris. Next base: position 12,695 of record JAPLAE010000095.1, on the reverse strand, counting down.
CAGCTGGAGAGAATCTCGGGCGGGGGAAGGCACCAGCCCAGTCTGATCGAACGAGTGTTCGTATGCAAGGAGGTGGTTCCAGCCTCGCTAGTCTCGCTCGGTGTCTTCTCCCCGATATCGCTGCACCGCTTGCGGAAACCTGACCCGATTCGACGTTGTCTCGACCAAGCGCACCCGTGCGTTTCACCACTACAGCGTGGGTGGCGAGCTCGAGGTTGAGAGCGAAGAGGTCCTCTCCGAATCAGTCGAAGAGGTGTCGTGCCACTGGTGTGGCAACGGTGGTTCGGTTGTTCAGACCCAGCCGCCGGCGTAAGAGACGTACTGGCCCGTCGTAAACGTGCTGGTTCCGTCGAGGAACGGCGCGCAGAACGATGCGAATTCGTCCATGCGTCCGAGCCGGCGCATCGGCACCTGCTTTTCGAACATCTCGCGAACGGCGGGGTCTTTGGCGCCCGTTGCTTCGAGGAACTCGGGGAAGTCCATGAAGTTGGTGCCGACGGCATTGACCTGAACGTTCTTGCGGGCAACTTCGCCCGCGACATTGCGAGTGAGCATTGTTGCTCCGGCGCGGACCGATGAATACAACGAGGCTCCAGGCGTGGGGCGTGCGCCCGCTGCACTCGTAATCACGAGGACTTGTCCAGAACCTTGTGCAACCAACGGCGGGATCACTGCCTTAAGAAAGTGGTACGGCGCGTACAGGCAGCCATCGACAATTTTCTCGTACTGATCGATCGTTGATTCGAGAAACGATCCGGGGATGATTTGGCCTGATGCGGCCACTGCTGCATCGAAGCGGCCAAATCGAGCGAGGGTGGCATCGACGAGTTTCTGAGAGTTTTCCGGCTTGGTGATGTTCGACACTTTTTCGACCGCGAGCACGGTGGAACCGAGTGCTTCGAGTTCAGCAACGAGTTCGGGATCAGGGTCGCCGAGCACCAAGTCATGGCCGCGGCGGGCGAACATTCGGGAGAGCTCAGGGCCCACGTAATGACGGGCATCGGCAACGAGTGCGATTCGGCGAGGAGTGGTTTCAGACATGGCAGGCCTCCGTGATTTTCGGTAGCGTCGGTCCTGTCAATCTGATTGACACAACCAAGGCCGCCAACTTACTTGTTGGCGAACAGCGAGGGGCAGAACCGTGGAACTCCAAGGCAACGTGGCAGTCGTTACCGGCGCCGCATCTGGAATTGGTCTCGCCGCTGCAGAACGGTTTATTGCTGAGGGCATGTCGGTCGTGATGGCGGATATCGAAGCTCCGCTTCTCGAGGAACAGGTTGCGCGCTTGCAAGCCGATGGAGCGGCAGTCGCTGCCTTTGTCCTCGATGTCTCGGTAGCCACAGAGGTTGCGGCATTGCGCGATTTCGCGGTTGCGAGTTTTGGATCGGTACACCTTCTGTTTAATAACGCTGGTGTGGGCGGAACCGGTCGGCCAACATGGAAGACATCACCTGCAGCTTGGGACTGGGTCATAGGCGTTGATCTTCTCGGTGTGGCCTATGGTGTTGAAGCGTTCGCTCCGCTAATGGTTGAACAGGGTGTTGGACACATTGTGAATACGGCGTCGGAAGCCGGACTGTGTGCGACTCCGATGCTGGGTGCGTATCACGCAGCAAAGTACGGCGTGGTCGGATTGTCGGAAGCGCTTGTGATGGAACTCGCGGGCACCGGCGTTGGCGTCTCATGTCTCTGTCCAGAACTCGTCGATACGAAGATCTTTGAATCCACTCGCAATGCTCCGGCCCACCTTGGCCTTCCCAAGCCCGACCATGTCCCTATCGAAATGCTTGAGAGTTTCTTGAAAACGAAAGCAATCGACCCAGCTGTCGTTGCTGGCAATGTTGTCGATGCTGTGCGGAGTAATTCGTTCTGGATTCTTACTCACGAGGTGACCCATGTTCGGGCACAGCATCGCAATGAATCGCAACAACGCGGCGATACGCCAACGATGATTTCAACGAGTGGAGCAAAGTAATGGCGATCGGGTCTGATTACGGCGGCGTCATTGGTCGCACTCACGCTGAGTCCACTCCGTGGTGGCCGCCAGCAGTTCATCCTGGCGATGATGCCCCCAATGTTGTCGTCATTCTCTTTGATGACCTTGGTTTCTCACATCTCAATTGTTTCGGCTCCGACATGGTCACGCCGAATATCGACAAGTTGGCTAGCAACGGCCTTCGGTTTTCGAACTTCCATGTCACGCCACTGTGTTCGCCCACTCGTGCGGCGCTCTTAACTGGTCGAAACCATCACACCGTCGGAATGCGCAGCATTGCCAACTTCAATACGGGCTATCCGCATATGACTGGTCGCATTTCGGAACATGCAACGACGATGGGCGAAGTTTTGCGCGACGTCGGGTACACGACGTTTGCCCTCGGCAAGTGGCATTTGTGTCCGATGGACGAAGCCTCAGCAGCGGGTCCTTACGACGCGTGGCCACTACAACGTGGTTTCGACCGTTTCTATGGCTTCCTCGATGGTGAGACCGATCAATTCGCGCCAGACCTTGTGTATGACAACCATCGCGTTGATCCGCAAGCAACCGCGGCCGAGGGATATCACCTCAGTGAAGATCTCGTCGACAAGGCGATCGAATTCATTCACGACACGACGTCAATCCGACCCGATCGACCGTTCTTTACCTACCTCGCATTCGGTGCAACTCACGCGCCGCATCAAGCTCCAGAAGAGTATTTGGCTCGTCATCGCGGTCGATACGACGAGGGCTGGGACGTCGCTCGCGAGCGTTGGTTTGCCAAACAGATTGAGCAGGGACTCGTTCCTCCCGAGACCGAACTTGCGCCGCGTAATCCTGGTGTTGAACCGTGGGATTCGCTTCCAGAGAACCAAAAGAAGCTTGCCGTTGCATTGCAGGAAGCATTCGGAGCGTTCTTGGAACATACCGACGCTCAAATTGGCCGCTTGGTCGATGCCATCGACGCTCTTGGACAACTCGATAACACCGTCATTGTTGTCATGGCTGACAACGGGGCAAGCCAAGAAGGTGGCCCGTTCGGTGTGCTGCATGAAATGAAGTTCTTCAATTTCATGATTGAAACGCCAGATGAAGCGGTCGACCGGATTCCGGAAATCGGTGGCCCCGAGAGTCATTCCAATTACCCATGGGGATGGGCGCAGGCAGGAAATACGCCATTCAGGTGGTACAAGCAGAACACCCACGAGGGTGGCGTACATGTCCCGTTTGTGGTGCATTGGCCCGCGGGCATCACCGATCACGGGGGTATCCGCAACCAGTTCCATTACGTGACCGACGTTGCGCCGACGATCTATGAACTCATTGGCGTTCAAGCGCCTGAGGTCTATCGGGGTGTTGAGCAGTACCCGATTGCTGGCGAGTCAATGGCCTACGCGTTCACTGAGCCCGACACCAAAACCAACCATGACGTGCAGTACTTCGAAATGTTTGGTCACCGCGCTATGTATGACAACGGTTGGAAAGCGGTGACTCGCCACACCGTGGGCGTGTCATTCGATGACGACGTGTGGGAGCTCTACAACCTCAACGTCGATCCTTCCGAATGCAATGACCTTGCTGCGGTCGAATCCGATCGACTCGCTCGAATGATTGAGCAGTGGTGGGCCGAAGCCGAAACCTATGGAGTGCTGCCTCTCGACGATCGCGGCCTTGAATTGTTCGGGGCCCGATTCGGCGAGCACACGCCGCACCGCCCCGATCGCCACTACACCTACCGTCCTCCGATGGCGCCATTGCCTTCGCAGAGTTCTGCATCATTGGGCGGTCGCAGTTGGGATCTCACCGCAACAATCGATCGCGCTTCAGGTGAAGGCGGCGTGTTGTACGCGCTCGGCAACGGCAACAGTGGCCTCACTGCATTCGTGCAGAACGACCGACTCGTTTTCGATTACAACGTTTTCGGCGATCACTTCGAGGTTGAATCAGATCGTGTAGTTCCTGTTGGTCGATCTGAGATCGGAGTTCGATTCGAACGCACAGGAAAGGGCGGCAACGCAACGGTGGTTATCGATGGAGCCGATTGCGGCACTGTCGAGTTCCCGTTCGTCATGCGCGTGATATCGAGCATGGGTTCAAGTATCGGTTTCGATTACGGCCTGCCAGTGAGCCATCGCTATTCCGATTCGTTCCCCTTCGAGGGAACACTGCATCGGGTCGATATCCAACTTGCGCAGTCTCGGAAGGCTGGTTCGGCCGAAGACGCCGCGGCGTCACAACGCGCCGGTATGGCTCGTCAGTGAGCACTGGCTATTGGCCCAGTTCATGGCCAGCAGAAGATGGTGGCCCGCTGCGCCGGCAATCCTGCAATGACGCATTTGCGGGGCTGACTGACGGCAGTCCCAGTGTCGTATCTCGCGATGCACACGGTGCGACGATGGTGGTGCGTCGCGATGCCGGTGAGGTGTTCCTTACTGGCCACAGCGTTGGTGGCGACGGCGGCGAACAAACCAGTTGGGTTGAGCGCATCGATCCGAACACGCTTGAGGTTCTCAAACGTTGCGAAGGTGTTGCCGGCGGCCCTGCGTGGCCGGGCGGATTCGCCGCGCATGCAGATGGATCTCTTGTCGTTGTTTTCGGCCGCAACATTCATCGACTCAACATCGATCTTGAAGTCGAACTCAGCGCAGAACTGCCGCGCAATCGTCCGTACAACTCGTTCGTCGTTCTTCCCGATGGACATATCGTGACGAAAGACTTCGGCGGTCGCCTCCCGGGTGCTGATGAGTCATTTGTCGCCGAAAACTGCGAAGTCCTCGTGGTCACGCCGACAACGTTCGAAATCGTTGCTCGTGTTGAACTGCCGGAGCCCTCAATCGCTCGTCTTTCTGCCGATGGCAACACCGTCTATGTCGTGGGCGACCATTCGATGTTCCGCTTGGAATGGAACGGAATCTCGCTCGAGTTCGATTCGAAGTTCACGCCGAGGTATCGCACACTTGAAGGGCAGACCTACGGATGGGATGCCGTCATCGCTCTTGGTGCGGCGTGGTTTCTCGATAACGGCGGTGGCAGCGAGAATTATGTCGGAACCTTTCGGGGTCAAGGGATTTCGCCGGCGCCGCTGCACCTGGTGCGCGTCGACCTCGCCACTGGCGACGTATCGCTCACGGAAATCTGTGGCTTGCCTAATGGAATGGTCGCGAATCCGCCGTTGATCGATGAGCGACGAATGATCGCAGTGGGCTTTGATAGCGCCAGTGGCGTGCTCGCTGCCTTCGATATCGATCCCGATGGAGCAACCTCGCCTCGCTGGAGCGTTGAACAGAACCACGGATCACACATGATCCTCGACCCAGAATCCGGTCTCTTTCTGTCAGCGCATCACGACAACGATCGCTGGGTGGAACAGTTCGTTGTGCGTGACATCGTCAGTGGCGCAGAGGCCGCACGGCTCGATTCAGGAAGCCCTCTGCAATCAGTCGTGTTCCCTGCGGTTGGCGAACATCGAACCGTGTATGCGTGTTCGTTCTCGACCGTGAGCGCGCTTAGTTGGTGATGTCGCTGGCGGAGTGAGTTCCGCCGGTGAACTGATCGAGCCCATCAGCAAGCGGACGCAATTCATCGCAACGCGTTTTGCTTGGGCGCGTATCGCAATAGCCGAGTATGCGCATACCAGTGAAGTGGTGCACTCCCATCGGGTCGAGTGGGCTCTTGCCGTGAACGGGGCCCATGTAAAACGGTCCCGGAGGGGGAGGGAGTTCACTTGTGCGCAATCCGACGATTTCTGTCGTCGAGGGAATCCACCACAAATGCCACGCGGCATCTGGATCATCAGTTGAACGCCACCCGCGACCGAGATCGATTTCATTGTCGGCACCGCGCATTCGCACGAAGTGGCCGGGAGTAGCGAGGTCGGTCCTTGGTGCCGGCGGTTTCCATCCGCTGATGGAGAGTCCGTAGAACCCGAGAACGACGAAGGTCGCTAGTGCGAGGACGCCGAGGAAGATCCAGGTGGACACCTTGGCGAGGCTAGGCGGGAACGACCTCGACGGGGATGCCGTTGACCGCTTGGTTGCCGGACAACTTGTCGACGAAATGACCAGGCGAGAGCAGATTCGAGTTCACACCCGAGTGTTCTCGCGCAACTGAAAGCCGAGTACCAGCTTTGTCATGACCCCAACCGTGAGGAAGCGACACCACGCCGCGCATCATTTCGTCGCTGACTTCGACGGGAACTTCGATCGAACCGGCTTCACTTGTGACGCGAGCGTTTGATCCATCGGTGAGTCCGAGTGTCGAGGCATCGTCGGGATGGACAATGAGCGTGCAACGGTTGCCCGCCTTCACCAACACCTTGATGTTGTGCATCCAAGTGTTCTTGGACTTGATGTTGCGGCGGCTCACGAGCACATAGGCATCGGGATCGCGATCAAGCGCTTTCCTCAATCGAGGGAGATCACTGAGGATGTACTCGGGTGCGAGTTCGATCTTGCCGGACGGCGTGCCAATGACTTCGGCGGCACGATTCGGAACCATTGGGCCGAGGTCAATGCCGTGTTCGGCATCTTTCACCTTTTGCAGATTGAGCCCTTCGGGGTTTTCGCCGTAGCGGTCGCCCCAAGGACCCATGCGCAATTGCAGATCGATCATTCGCTCGGGACCGCCGTGGTCATAGAGCGGCAACGTGGTTTCGGGATCGCGCCCATACATATGACACAGCGTGGTGAACCATCCGTCGTCGAGTGCTTCGAAGTTGAAGTCGGCATCTTTCTGTCCGGTACACAACCACCCGAGGCGAGCGAGAATTTCCCACTCGGGTACGTAGCCTTCTGGTGTGTCGAACAATTGGTCGCTCCACTTCGAGGCGTTACCAATTGACCAAGCCCACATGAGTTCGTCGAAATGTGGCGATTCAAGCGGTGACGGACCCGGAAGCAACACGTGGGCAAAGCGAGTGGTTTCGTTCATGTAGCAGTCGATAGCGATCATGCAATCGAGAAGCGGTAACGCGTCTTCAAGATTCTGGGAATCGGGAACAGAGAGCGCCGGGTTCGCTGCGATGTTGATGAGCGCTTTGATCTGACCCTTGCCGGGTGTCGCAATTTCTTCGGCCAAGCACGAACACGGAACCTGTCCCAAGATTTCGGGTGCACCGCGCACGCGACTGTGCCAGCGTCCGAATTCGGGCTCGCCCATGATCTTGGTGTCGGGCACCCAAGTAATGGGTTTTGCCGCTGGCTTTCCGAACAACATGCCGCCCAACTTGTCGAACTGTCCGGCGATGATGTTGACGACATCGACGAGCCAAGAAGCAAGCGTGCCGAACTCTTGATTGCACAATCCGATACGGCCGTAGAGTCCACCGCGTTCGGCGTTGGCGAGATCGCGTGCGATGCGACGAATCGTTTCGGCGGGGATTCGGCAGAACTCAGCAACGCGCTCGGGAGTGAAATCGACACACGCTTCACGAACTTGTTCAACGCCTTCAACCAAGCCTTCGACATTGCCGAGTGTGAACAGCCCTTCGGCGAAGATCACGTTGCACATGGCGAGAAGAAACGCCGCGTCGGTACCGGGAACGATCGGGAGCCATTCCGTTGCGTGGTCGGCAGTAATGGTTCGACGTGGATCGATGACAATGACTTGGCCGCCACGGGCTTTGATGCCGTCGATCTGCGCGAGTTGATCGGGGCTGGCAAGCAGTGAGCCGCCGGATGCCTGTGGGTTGCCACCCATGATCACCCAGTAGTCGGTGTGGGCAATATCGACGGTGGGGATCTTCCACATGTTTCCGTACATCAATACTGACGAAACGTTCTTCGGCCACTGATCGACAGTGCCAGCGGAATAAATCATTGGGAAGTTGGCCTGGCCCATGAGCAGCGCGCCGTAACGACTGATGCTGAATGAATGGCCGGCGGGGTTGCCAATGAACGCGGTCATCGCTTCGATGCCGTGTTCGTTGAGAACGCCGTGAAGGAGTTCTTCGCACTTTGCGAATGCTTCGTCCCACGAAACCTCTCGCCAGGTTTCGCCATCGCGGATCATGGGCACACGAATGCGATCGGGATCTTCGTGGAGACGGCCGAGCGTGGTGCCCTTGGGGCAGATGAATCCCTTTGACCACACATCGTCATGATCGGGACGGATGACCTTCACATGGTCGTCTTGATCGAGGTGCACCTCGAGACCACACATGCATTCACACAGCGGGCACTGGCGCAGATGCACCCGGGTGCCGTCGGGTTCAATTCGGTGCTGACGGCCGATGACGTTTTGGCGTGTTGTCGGTGTGGCGACAGGAACTTCCATGATGTGACCCCCCGGTGCGATGGAACGGATCAGAGCGTAGACCGGCCGACTGTCTCACCCGATCGGCAGGCTGTGTGCATGAACCCGACTTCCCCTTCCTTCACCATCGACTGCGATACCTGCGTCATGCAGCACACCGATGCCTGCGGCGACTGTGTCGTGTCGTTTATCTGCTCCCGAGAACCAGGCGATGCCATCGTGGTCGATCTGAACGAATACCGGGCGCTCGAAATGCTGGCCGAATCAGGGCTGGTTCCCGAGCTTCGACATCGGGAGCGCTCGGGCGAATCAAGCGAACGTCACCGCCACATGAGCTGATCGCTTCGGTTGTCAGATTGGGTGTGACAATGGGTGTGACAATGGGGCTGTGAACGCTTCGGCCCTCATCGACGAACTCAATGGTGCGGCCACCGCCGCTGGTCTTGTGGCATTGGGTATCGCTGCGGTCGAACAATTCGAGGACACCCGTGAGGCGCTCGAGTCTCGTAAGGCCGCGGGCCTTCATGGAGGTATGGCGTTTACCTACCGGGATCCGCGGCGCTCCACCGATCCCGCCCGCATCCTCGATGGGGCTCGGTCTCTGGTGGTCGGCGCATTGCCCTACGCCGCAGGTTCAGTGGGTGAGCCGCAGTTCGATGGGCCGGCGGGTCGCGTCGCTCGTTATGCCGTGAGCGACCACTACACAGCGTTGCGTTCGGCGCTCGAAGCCGTGGCGCAAAAACTCGAAGCGGCTGGCTATCGCACGCGAGTAGTGCTCGATGACAATGCCCTTGTTGATCGAGCTGCAGCCCAGCGTGCCGGACTCGGTTGGTTTGGGCACAACGCAAACCTTCTCGTGCCCGGTTACGGCAGTTGGGTCGTGCTTGGTTCGATTGTTACTGATGCAGTGTTGGTCCCATCGGAAGTTGTGCCCGACGGATGCGGACCATGTCGGCGTTGTCTCGATGGCTGTCCGACCGGAGCGATCATTGCCCCAGGCGTTGTTGATGCGCGCCGATGCCTTGCCTGGTTAGTGCAAGCCGAAGCCTCCTTTCCGATCGAGTACCGCGAAGCTCTCGGTGACCGGGTGTACGGATGCGATGAATGTCAGGAAGTTTGTCCACCGGCTCGGCGCAGCCCTCAAGCGAGTCAGAACGTCGAGACGGACACGGCGTGGGTTGAGTTGTTGTGGATGCTGAACGCAACAGACGAAGAACTGATCACAAAACTCGGACGCTGGTATATCCCACGTCGCGATCCTCGGTACCTTCGTCGCAACGCGTTGCTCGCTCTTGGCAATAGTGCGGACCCCGTCGATAGCGAGGTGCGCTCGGTGGTTGGTCGTTTCATTTCGAGCGACGACGAAATGTTGAGCGAGCATGCGCAGTGGGCCCTCGAACGTCTCAATGGTCGAGCACAGGTCGCGATGTGAAGCATCTTCTTGTCACCAATGACTTTCCGCCGAAGGTGGGTGGCATTCAGAATTATTTGTGGGAGTTATGGCGACGACTTCCGCCGGGCTCAACCGCAGTGTTGACCACGCCACATGCCGGAGCGAAAGCATTTGATGCACAGCAACCGATTCGTATTGAACGAGACCGCGCAAAAGTGCTGCTGCCGACACGAGCGCTCGCCCGTCGAATAAATTCACTCGCGGCAGAACTTGATGTGGATCTTGTTCTGCTCGATCCGGCTGTGCCGTTAGGCATTCTTGGGCGATGGCTTGAGCGGCCCTATGGCGTGGTCGTTCATGGTGCCGAAGTAGCGGTCCCTGGTCGCATTCCGCTCGCGAGTTCGGTGTTGCGTCGTGTGCTTTGTGGTGCTCAGGTCGTTGTTGCTGCGGGTGGTTACCCCGCGGCCGAAGCGCATCGCTGTGCAGGGATCGAGCTGCCAACAATTGTTGTGCCGCCGGGGGTCGCAACGGATCGCTTCGTTCCCATCGACGCGCAGGCACAACGTGAGGTTCGCTGTCGTCTTGGTTTTGATGCCGACGCGCCGTTAGTTGTTGGATTGAGTCGATTGGTGCCCCGCAAAGGTTTCGACGTTCTCATCGATGCAGCAGCGGTCGTTGCCAAGCGCCGACCCACGTTGCAATTGGCAATTGCCGGCTCAGGTCGAGATCGGTCGCGTCTTGAGCGAAGGGCTCGTCGAGCGGGGAGTCCTGTGCGCTTCTTGGGTCGAATCGACGATGCCGAGAGCGCAGCACTTCTTGCGTCGGCCGATGTGTTTGCCATGTTGTGTCGCGAACGTTGGGCCGGTCTTGAACAAGAAGGATTTGGCATCGTGTTTCTCGAGGCTTCGTCGTGTTCGGTGCCGGTTATTGCCGGGCGAAGCGGTGGTTCAGCCGAAGCGGTGGTCGACGAATCGACCGGTATCGTCATTGATCGACCAAAGAACGTGACTGAAGTGGCAGCAGCGATCGAAAGACTCCTTGATGATCACGACCTTGCACAACGATTGGGCAATGCTGGTCGAGTACGAGCAGAACACGAGTTCACCTATGACCGCTTGGCCGTGTTCTTGCACAATGAACTTCAAAAATTTGGCCCACTGAAATGACGACAGGCATGACACCCACTCCGCCAGCACCCGACGCACGCGAGACCGCTTCCACCGCTGGTCGCGGAATTCTTCGGACCACAGTTGTCGGCACCGCACTCTTCACGGTCTCTGGGCTCGGTGCCATTGTTTGGCAGGATTTGCTTACTCCGTTGTACGTGCTGATTTCATTGACCGAGTTCTTTGTGGGGATGGCGGTCTTTGTGTTGGCGTTCCTCCGGGCGGTCGATCGAAGTCGAACTGAATCCATTGGTATCGGAGGGCTCTTTTTCGCTTCAGAGTCAGCACCGAAACGCGTTCAGGCGGTTCTCATGATCTCGTTGACGGCGCAGGTAGTGGTTTCGATTGTGGTGGCATCGCTGCACCTCTATACCGCCCTGGCTTTTGGAGTGCTTGCTCCGATGTGGGCGCTGGGGTTCACCGGTCTGTGGGTTGCGGCCTATGGCCGGTTCCCTGAGCGAGCACCAGAACCGACCTTGGCTGCTCGTCGGGAGGCAGCGCGACGAGCCCATAAACAGGCCGCTCCGAAAAAGTCCGCAGACGACGCTCAGTAGTGGCGGAGTAGGGTGACGTCATGTCCGAACAGGCCAAAGAACAGATCCGGATCGACGCTTCGGTCGAGAGTTGCTTTGCGACATTGGTTGATTTCGCCTCGTATCCGGAATGGGCAGGCGACCTGAAAGAGGTCACTGTCGTAGAGACCGATGCTGACAATCGCGCCGTTGTTGTTGAATTCCGCGCCGCTGCGATGGGTCGAAGCACGACCTACCAACTTCGTTATGACTATTCCGCCGCTCCTAACCGACTCGGATGGGAACTGGTTGAAGGTGACCTTCCCCGGGAGCTCGATGGCGCATATGTCCTCACTGCTGTCGATGGTGATAGTTCCACCGATGTTGTCTACGAATTAGCAATCGATTTGGTCTATCCGATCCCAGGTTTCGTGAAGCGTCGCGCCGAGGGTCGGATCATCAAAACGGCATTGAGTGAACTGAAGGCACGGGTCGAAGGTTCTCCCCGGCCAAGCGACGACGACTGAGTACGTCGCTCCATGGCGCCTGATGAAGACGCAATGCGGGCCGCGGCTCGCGAACTCATAGCTGCGGGTCGTTCATTTCTTGATGCTGCAGAAGCGCTTCTTGATGATCCCGCTGCCACCGAACGAGTCGTGGCGATGATGTCGGTTGTCTCAAAGCAGGTGCAGCGAGTCGTGAGCGATACGGCAAACGACATCGCAAAACGGGCGCCAAGGACCGGCAGAAATACCTGAGCGGACCCTCGGCTCGGGGCCTACGCTCGTTGTTGAAGTGCTGACAATTGAGGAGGCTCCATGACCGTGATCACCGAAGCATCGATCAAGGAATTGGCGGGGTTCAAGAGCTCGGACGCACCTGTTCTGAGTTGTTATCTCGATGTCGATGGCCGCAGACATATTCGGCCGAAGGAATACCTTCTCGAACTTGAGTCGCTAAAGAAACAGTTGTTGGTGACGCACAAAGGTCAAGACTTCGGTGTCGACCTTGCTCTCATGTCAGAGCATGTTCGTACACAACTTGATCGCCACGGAGTTCGTGGAATCGCCATGTTTTCATGCGCGGCCAAGAACTATTGGAAGGTGATTGCTCTTCCTGTTCCTGTGGCGAATCGCCTGTCGGCGAATCAGTCCCCCATGGTTGGGCCGCTCGAAGCAATCGTTCACGAACTCGAACCCCTTGGCGTTCTTCTTGTTGATCGCCAACGTGCCCGCATGTTTATTTTTCAGTTTGGCGAGATAGTCGAACGGACCGAACTTTTCGAGCCACTTCCACGGGAGTACGACCGTCGAGACGATGCCAGTCGCGGCTCACGTGAACGCGAACAACATCACATCGACGAATTAGCCCAGCAACATTTCCGCCATTCGACG
>JAPLAE010000085.1 GCA_026393455.1 Actinomycetota bacterium | reverse complement strand
TAATCAAAACACCTTCCGCTCGCCGATGACACCGGACTCTTCGGTATCGAGCACCGTATGCAGAGCTGAAAATCGAAGTACCCCACCTTCAAGGCGGACCGTTCCCGTGACAAGCGCGGTCGAAAGATCCGAAGGAGAACCACTGATGATTTGCGAGACGCGAATGTACGAACGGAAGTCAGCATTATCACCGCGGTTCGTGCTGATGTGAACGTTCTCGCCACCATGGCGGAGCGGGTGAGGGCTTCCCTTGCGGTGTTCGGTCTGCCACGCCAACACTGACGCCTTCCCATGTACGTCGGCGTTGACGAACTCCTCATAGTTCGTCTTGCCGGTATCAGTTCGACACGTGAAGTGCGCGTCGTCAGTAAACATGTCGGCCCATTCGTCATAGATCGCGTTGTCGTAGGCAAACCACCAGTGGGAAACCAGTTCGTGGACATCGGCGGGCTGAATCATCGGCTTCTTCTCTCTTCGAGGGTGCAACTGCGGAGCTTTGGTCATGTCGCAGATCAATCGCCGGAGCATTCCCCCACCAGCGATCCATCAGTATCGATAAGATATCATTGTTATATTCTGAATGTCTTCAAGGAGAGCTCTGCTCTCATAAGGGGAAGCCTCCGCAATGACGATCACCAACGAAAATCTCGCAAAAGCGCTTCGGCCCGTCGCGCCTCCCCGCGTCATCGAAGACGTCTATACCGACGACCAGCACGAGCGCATCATGGGTGTACTCAAACGTCAAGGTCCCTGGCCCACGATCACCGCGCATCACTTCGACACCGTCGAAGAACTTGTCGCTACGACTTCAGGTCCAATGCGCGAAGGCGAAGGCCCCAAGTTGACCCTCGACGACATCGCAACTGGCCACTTCCGCGGCTACTTAGCCAAAGGGTCAACATGTTTTTATCCCGAACTCGAAGATTGTTTCTATAACGAAAAATTTCTCGATCTTGCTCGCGACTACTGGGGCGCCGCCTATGCAAAGCCCACACACATGCTCTTCAATTTTTGCGGCGCACATCACAGCGGACTTAACCCTCACCTCGATGCCGTTCAGTTTCGCGGAATCCGTCTGGAGAACTCTCCGGTGTGGCTAGCCAACATCATGGGAAAGTCAGGGCTCTTCCAAGATCACATCGTGAAGATGGCCCAAGTCATCGCCTGGTGGTACCGCGGTGAAAACGGCACGTTTACCTACTGGCCCGATGGTCCATTCGGTCAACCAAAGGTTCTTGAACACCCACTGTGGGATAAAGGCGTAGTCGTGCAGAACGAAGTGATGTTCCATCGCGGTGATCCTGTTGGTCGACCCGAAGATCGTGACATCCCAGGACTCAAGCACCGTTCAATGATCGGATACGACGTCGATCGAGATGACTGGGCAATCACAACCGATGACGAAGTCATCCGTCGCTATCAACCCGAAGAAACGCGACTGCTAGTTCATTGGAGCGCCGAGTTGTACTCCGACATGGAAGAACTCGAAAAGTCACTCGATCATTCCGACGACCTCACTACCGATGTGATTTTTGACCGCCTTATTGCCGACATGGAAAACCGTGGCGTCAAAGTTGATGAACCGTCAGACCCAATGCACGATTCAGACTTCATCCGATCGCTCATCGCGACCTACACAATTGCGCCAACAACTGATTGGATTCCGAAGCCCGCGGCCTGAGGTCGCGCGAGGAAACACTGCCAATGAGCACGAAACACGCAACCTCTCAGGCCCGTCCTGCGACCAAACGAAACCAACTTCCCGTTCGTCCTTCAGCTAAAGCGGTGGCGACTCGCGCTGCGCTCATCGAGTTAGCCGCCGAAATGTTCGCGACAAATGGGTACCTCCAAACCTCGATCCGAGATATCGCACGCGAGGCATCACTCACCACTGGTGCGATTTACGGGCATTTCCGCAATAAGGCAGAGCTGCTCGCCGAAGCAATCAGTTCACGCACAGAAACCGACCTTGAAAGCATTCCGGCAACCAGTGATCAACAGCCACAACACGTCGATGTCCTGAAACGTGCCGCTTTTCGTTTCGCCGAGCGCCGCCAACTTCGCTCGCTCATCCTCCAAGGCGCGGCAGCCGCGATCACCGATAACGAAACTCGGGATCGCTTACGCGATGAACAACTGGAACATCTCCAGGACTGGGTCGATCGCTACGAAGCCAACCAGGAAGAACTTGGAATTGACCCATCGGTCGATATTCGCGATGCGGTGCTGTTCACTTGGGCAGCAGAGGTAGGACTCGGCGTACTCGAAGCAGTCGGCATTGAGCCACGGTCAAAGAAGAGTTGGGCGGACATGGCCGCAAGATTCGGTCGCTCACTCACACTCCCACCGCTCGACTAATCGGCGCTCCCCTTCAGTAACTCATCGAGCCCTTCGACGAGTTCAGCCGGTGTGTACTCGCCGAGGGTGACCCGTTGAAGCGTTCGAGATTCCGCAAGATCGAATGCCGGCCGTCCGTGTTGAAGAGAAATGTTGTCCCAGAGCAACAAATCACCAACTGCCCAGTGATGGTCAATAACGTTCGAACTGTCGTACATGACCTCAAAGAGATCTCGAAGAAGCGCGCGTCCTTCGCTCGTGGACATCCCAACGATGGAATCCGAATGCAATTCATTCGCAGTGATCACTTCGGTTCCCGTTCTCGGATGGGTTCCAAAGATGGGCCGTTCACAGCGGGGCGAATTCGGCCGTATGTTCTCAACCCTCATCGGCACATCGTCGGGCAGGTGAAAGTCGTAGACGTTAAGTACCGAACGCCCTTCCAGCGCTGCTCGAAGATCAGCGGGAAGCACTTGGGCGGCGTGTTCAACATCAATGAATCTTGTGGGCGCTCCACTCGCAGGCGCCTCAAGACAATGCAAGGAAATCCCAAGCACTGGATGCGGCGTGAAGGCGAAGTCGGAATGAAACAGCAAACCTCCTTCGCGGATGATTCCGTCGGGTCGCGAATTCGATACGTACGACCAGAGATCGCGCTCGGCCAAAAGGGGCCCGAACCTCGCCACGAACGCCACCTGTTGTTCGCCAGTCATGCATTCGCCTCGAACCAACAACAAATGCCGCGAATCGAATTCCTGCCGCAACGCCCTCATCTCAGCGAGCGTCCACCGACTTGAAAGCCCGCGTGCACTGCTGAGATCACTACCAATAGCCTCAGTCCCGAACGATCCAGAAAACGGGTTTAGTTCAAGCGCCATCGGCAGATCATCACAGGTTCCGCGGTGGCGTGATGACACCGCTCTCGCTACTGCTCAACTTCGGGCTCGCCGATCTTCAGTTCGGCAAATTTGGCAGCCATCGTTGGATTGCCACGTGTGAGTTTCTTGATCGAAAGGTCTTCGGCCTTGTTGTTGGCGAGGCGGAGATTGTTCTCCGAGCCAAGTAACGCATCTTTCGTCTTCTGCAGATGTTTGATGGTCTCGTCGATTTCCTTGATCGCCGTTTGGAATTTTTGTGCCGCCAAGTCATAGTTGCGGGCGAAGCCACTCTTGAACGTGTCGAGATCGTCTTCGAACGTCGTGATATCAACGTTCTGCTCCTTGACCCGCGCCAATTCGGCTTTGTAGGACAACGAATTGCGAGCAGCGTCACGCAGGACAGTAATCATCGGAATAAAGAATTGGGGCCGGATGACGTACATCTTCGGATAGCGATATGAGACGTCAACGATTCCGCTGTTGTAGAGATCGTTTTCCGGCTCAAGCAACGAGACGAGAATGGCGTACTCGCATCCTTTCTCGTTTCGATCCTTGTCGAGTTCCTTCAGGAAATCTTCGTTCTTCTTTTTTGATCCCGCCGTGTCGCTCTCGTTTTTCATTTCAAACATGATCGAGACGAATTCCGTACCGCCATCGTCGGAATCGCGGAAGATGTAATCGCCCTTACTCCCCGACCTTACATCGTTGTCCTTTTCAAAATACGAACTTGAAAAGGCGGTCGCCCGCAGCTTGTTGAACTCGATTTCACAGTGCTGCTCGAGCGTTTCGCCCACCATCTTCGTGGAGAGCTTCGCCTTCATGTCCTTCAGTCGTTCGATCGTCTCGTCTCGATCGCTGATCTGCGTCTCGTACTTCTCCTTCAATGAAGTCTCGAGATGCTTCTGCTCCCCGTCCTTCAATTGAAGGTCTCGCTGCAGATCGTCTCGCTCTTTTTGCACCGCACCCATTGCTTCGTTCAATTCCAGGCGCTTTGTGGCTTCAGCCAACTCGGAGCTCGACTTCAACTCCGCTTTCAGACGCTCGATCTCTACGTCCTTCGCCGACGCTGCTCCAAGGAGTTCCTGGCTGATCTTGGACTCGGCTAGCTCGACCGCTGCCTTCTTCTCGCGATCGGCAAGTTCGAGTCGCTCACTAAGCGCCTTATCGAATGCATCGTCACGAACTTGTCTCAGAATCTCGGCATAACCGGACTCGTCAACTTTGAAGTTTTCCCCGCAGTGTGGGCACTTGATCTCATGCATGTTTGCTCCGTCTCGTGGCCCAAACAGCGTTTCATTTTTTCCCAGACGAGAGCCGGATGCCCGAATTGACCCACTAGCGGCCCAAGTCGTCCATGCGGCGACGGCGGGACGGGAACCGTCACTCGCTTCACTCGTTCCTCCCAAATCCCTCGTCCCGGAAAACGCAGAATGGCCGCCCGAAGGCGACCGTTCTGCGATGGTGGCGGGGGTCGGATTTGAACCAACGACCTTCGGGTTATGAGCCCGACGAGCTACCAGACTGCTCCACCCCGCGGCGTGAAGTAGAGGGTACCGGGGCTCACCCGGAAACGCCAACCGAGCTGGTGAATCTCAGCCCAATTCTGGATGTTCGAGGTAGTGCGTGAGCACAGTGCGGCGGCGTTCAATCAAACGCCAGGCCACTCGATCCCCCACGATCGTGCCTCCAATTGTCATACCGACAACGAGAATCACGCCGAGCACAAGGTGCGGCACCGTCGTCACTTCGAGCACTTGGCGTTCGGATTTCACGTTCCACACCAACAGACTTGGGACAAGAAGCACTGCGCCGATGATCGGCACGAGTCCATAGGGAAGAACAATGAGCGTTCCCCAGCGAACGAGATCGTGGAACCAGTCGCGTCGATGGCGCCAGCGGTAGTTCAAACTGCGCGGGTGATAGGGCCACAGGATGCCGACCCACCCAGCAATAGCAAGGGTTCCGAACGGCAAGATCACAATCGAAGCGATTGCGACGAGTTCGGTGAACCAGTGCTGGTTGTGAAATCCCATCAAGAGCGTGATGAGTGTGCACACCGGTGCAACCAGAATCCAAAGGGTGATCCGTTTTGCGTTCATGAGTCGAAGCGTCATGGTTCGGTCTGTAAGCGCTGGCAAAGTTCGGCTCGTGTCTGACGCCAAAACGTTCGTTGCAGGAACATCGGAATACATCCAGCCCGCGAGAACGATCGTAAAAAGTGCTGGGCTGTGTATATCGAATACCAGTGAATCGACCTTCGGCGGAGCGAAGTACCAAAGAACGGTGACGAGGACTGCGTTCAGAAAAATAACCTGCAGCACCGTGTACGGGTAGCGAAAAGCGATTCGGAATTCGTCGCGGACCGCCTGTCCCAATGACTGAGGAAGTTCGGCCATCAGTTGTTCGAATCTGCAAGACCGAAGCTCATGCAATACCGTGAGAAACGACCTCGCTGTTCATCGGCGTCAAGTCCAAGCCAATCGAATGACCAGGTGTGATCCCCGTGCTTCTCACGTGGAGACGCTGCAAGAGCAGCCGCCATAGCGCCACGAACATCATCTGGAAGTTCAATGCCGAGTTCGTCATAAATACGCGCCACCACACCAACACCATCGGCATTGAAATCAGAAAAGGACCCGTGAGCGGCGCGACCAGTCGGCAATACACCCGCAGCCTGTAGATCGACGAGACCATCGAGATCGGCGTGATACAGGTCTGCGTGATAGCGACCGATCACAGCGGTGTCGACATCATCGCTATGAGCCCACCGAAGCGTGGCGATCAAACTCGTCACCGAACCAAGAACTGCCAGCGGATCACGATGAGTGATCACAAGTTGCGCATCTGGGTAGGTGTCGAGAAGAACAGGAAGATTGTGCAAATGCACAGGTGATTTGAGCACCCACTTCTCAGTAGGCATCTTTCGCTGAAGAATCTGCAACACCAGCCGATGCATTTCATATGCCGGCGTCATATCGCAGGACTGCAACCAGTCGATGTAACTCGGCGTGTTGTAGCGACTGATGAATTCTTCACCGCGGAACGCGAATGACATCGCTGACAAGCATTCCTTATTCATACGACCGGCATAGGCATGAATCGCGTCGAGTCCACCGGTTACCAGTTGCGGTCCACGAAGTTCAGCATCGGCCAAACCGATACGAGGATCGTTTTCGTACGTCTCAATTGTTGGTGGCGGCACCGGGCGCAGAAACTCCCAGCCGAGCGGTACTCGGTGTCGGTAATCAGCCGACAAAAGCGCGTGCAAGACAGTTGTGCCAGTTCGAGGCGCACCCACGACAAAGAGCGGCTCAACAATTTGTTCGTCACGAACTCCGGGGTCACTTCGAACCAAGTCGCAGATTTGCAGTCGGACTTCCAACAAGCGCAACACGAACCGCCGCGTCATCCATCGGCCCAACAAGTTTAAGTTCGCTTCGTTCTCAAGCGATGCCAGAGCGATGTCGAGGCCTTCGAGGAAGTCCTCGGCGGTGCCTGGCCCAGGAGCACAAAGCGCCGAGATTCCTTCGTTCGCGCGTCCCTGACGGGCCAGCGCCTCACCAATCAAACCTTCGCGATCAAGCGGAAGCGCTGCTTCGGCCGCAATCGGCAACACGAGACCCGCATTCACCGATTCAACCCATTCAGGGCGCGGTCCCGGATCCCAAGTGGTGGTCATTGGGTAGGAAACTACGCTGCTCCCATGGCTGGCGCACCTCTCAACGATCTCGATAGCCGAGTTGTCATCATTACTGGCGGCACACGGGGCATTGGCCTCGGCGTTGCGCGCCACCTCGGTGCGCTTGGGGCCAAGGTCGTCGTCACCGGTCGCAAACCCGATCGTCTTTCCGACACGGTCGCTTTGCTCGAATCGGAGGACATCAACTGCGTCGGTTTCGTTGCCGACGTTGCCGACCGCTCACGCTCCTTCGAAGTTGTTAACGAAACCCTCGCGCGCTTCGGCCGCATCGACGGCCTCGTGTTGAACGCGCAATCGTTCCGGCCCGTCACTCCCCTGCTCGATGTCACTGAGAGTGACATGAATCTTCTGTTTGATACCGGACCCAAGGGTGCACTGTGGCTCATGCAAGCAGCGCAACCGCACATGGCCGCAAACAACTGGGGCCGCATTGTCACCATGGGAACCTCGATGGGTCTCACCGGAGCTGCGGGTTACGGCCCCTACGCAGCATCAAACGAAGCAATCCGTTCGCTCACTCGCACTGCAGCTCGCGAATGGGGCGGTGACGGAATCACAGTGAATTGTGTTCTGCCCGCGTCAGCTGGTCACCGCGCTCCCGTCGCCGGTTCTGACCCAGCGCGTGAAGCGGCATTCGCTTCGATGTATGACGACAACCCCGTCGGTCGCGATGGCGACGCCGTTGACGACATTGGTCCCGCAGTTGCGTTTTTGCTGAGCGATGGAAGTCGCTATGTCACCGGCCAGACCATTTCGGTCGACGGTGGCGGCATCATGCGCCCGTAAAACTCAAGTGCGGAAACGCCACGCCAAGTGGCGACGGCGAGATTCCAGAAG
>JAPLAE010000081.1 GCA_026393455.1 Actinomycetota bacterium | reverse complement strand
GCCATCGGGGTCGTGGCAACAACTGTCGCGGTACGCGGCCGCCGATCGATAAGCGCCATCTCGCCAACCATCGAGCCAGGTCCGACGGTAACGAGATGCTCTTCACCGACGAACACTTCGGCTTGGCCCGACTCGATGACGTAGCACTCCTGCCCGACTCGCCCTTGATCGATCAGAAGCTCGCCGGCTTCGACCTCGACATCCTCAGCCAACTGCGCAACCCGATCGAGATCGGCATCGCTGAACCCCTCAAAGAAGGCCAGCCCGCGCAATCGAGCGGCGCCATTCACTGCCTTTTTCCGCTTCCCGAACATATTTCTCACCTTTCGGCATGGACGGGTGCCCCCGTCCGCGACGATGGTAGGCGCAACCCGCCTGATCCGACCGGAGGAATTCATGGTCTCGGAACTTTTTGATCCCGCTGCTTGGCGCCCAATCGCTGGATTTGAGGACCTCGTCGACATCACCTATCACCGCGCTGTCGATCAAGGAACGGTGCGGGTTGCGTTCAATCGACCCGAAATCCGTAACGCGTTCCGCCCTCAAACCGTCGACGAGCTCTACCGGGCCCTTGACCATGCCCGCATGTCGAGCGATGTTGGGTGTGTCCTACTCACCGGCAACGGACCATCGCCCCGAGACGGTGGCTGGGCGTTTTGTTCGGGCGGCGACCAGCGCATCAGAGGAAAAGACGGCTACCGCTACGCCGACGGCGAAACTGCGGACTCAATTGATCCGGCGCGCAGCGGTCGACTTCACATTCTCGAAGTGCAGCGCCTCATTCGTTTCATGCCGAAGATCGTCATCTGTGTCGTGCCCGGTTGGGCAGCGGGCGGTGGTCACAGCCTTCATGTCGTTTGTGATCTCACACTCGCGAGTGAAGAGCATGCGAAGTTCAAACAGACCGATGCTGATGTCGCGAGTTTCGACGGAGGCTTTGGCTCTGCATACCTCGCACGCCAGGTCGGACAGAAGTTCGCTCGCGAAATCTTCTTCTTGGGGCGCGAATACAGCGCCGCGCAAATGTTTCAGATGGGTGCAGTGAACGAAGTCGTTCCTCACGCCGACCTAGAGAAGGTTGCTCTCGAATGGGCCGCAATGATCAACGGCAAGAGCCCCACCGCTCAGCGAATGCTCAAGTACTCGTTCAATCTCATCGACGACGGACTCGTGGGACAGCAAATTTTTGCTGGCGAAGCCACCCGACTCGCCTACGGAACCGATGAAGCCGCCGAAGGACGCGATTCCTTTTTAGAAAAGCGTGATCCCGATTGGTCCGCGTATCCCTGGCATTTCTAAAACGCAGAACTTCAGGTCGTGACAACCACGATCACACCAATAAGTGCCAACGCAGCTCCGACCCACTGCTCGCGGTCGAGGCGCTCGTGATGCACTTGACGCGCAAGAACAAGTGTCATCACGGGGAACATCGATGCCAGCGCAGCGACCACAGGCAGTGAGCCCGATGTTGTTGCAACGCCATAGAGCGTCACGGCAACAACATCACCGATTCCCGCAATAGCAACCATTGGAAGTACTGAAGTTGCCGGCTTGCGCGGCGCGCGTGTCGCGAGAACGATCGTAAATAGCAATACCGGGTAAACAACCCGCATGACGAGAAGTGTCGAATAGGCACTGTGGTCGCTTCCGTTTGCTACGGCAAGCAACGAGATACCAATACCCAACGCCGCGCCGAGCGCTAACAAAATCGGGCGATGACCGCCTGTGCGGAAATCTCGCAGATGTGGTCCCCCGGCCAGAATCACGCCAATGACAGCGATCGCGATCCCGATGGTTTGTAAAGCTCCTGGGCTTTCACCTCGCACGAAACCCGCGATCACAGGCACCAGAACCGACGTGCTGGCAATCGGAGCAACAACACCCATGGGGCCCGTTGCAAGACCCCGATAGAGCAGCACGATGCCGATCGAACACGAAACACCAGCGACGATTCCCCAGCTCACCACAGTTGAATCGAAAACAAAATCACCGCTGATCAACGTGACAACGACGATTACAGGGAGCGCTATGAGGCTTGCCCACAGAAGCACGGTGGTTGACGGCGACTTTTTCGAGGCCGTACCTCCGAAGAAGTCCGAGGTTCCCCAAAGAACTGATGAAATCAGCGCGAGAACGACCGGCATGATCAGCCGCCAACCCTTGCGACAACCGCTCGAGGTCGACCGGCGAGATCGTTATGACATTCGGCAGTGACAAAACTGTTCGCAAGTGCGAGATCCGCCACCACCGGGACCTGATCGGGAGCCATCTCAAGAACCAGCGTTCCACCAGGGCGCAACCAAGTCACTGCGCCAGTCACAATTTTTCGAATGTCATCAAGTCCGTCAACGCCCGCAAATAACGCTGACATCGGTTCCCAGTCTCGAACGACATCTTCAACCTCATCACCGACCGCGACGTAGGGAGGATTACTAACAATCAGGTCGATTGTTCCACGCAGTTCTGTAGGGAGTGCTTCGAACCACGAACCTTCAACCGCGCTCACTCGAGTAGCGGCTCTACCAATACCGGCGAGGTTTGAGCGCGCTACCACGAGGGCATCGGCGGACGCATCAGTGATCCAGACTTCGGTACGTTCGACTTCTACCGCTACAGAGAGTCCGATCGCTCCCGAGCCCGTGCCAAGGTCGACGACGACGGGTCGATCGATTCCGTGCGTTCGCATCGACTGCAATTCGGCGATCGCGAGTCCAGCAACGACTTCTGTTTCCGGACGCGGGATGAGAACGCGTCGATCGACAAACAAATCCAAGGTGCGAAATCCCCATCGGCCAAGAACGTATTGCAATGGCTCACCCGCGAGCCGTCGTTCAACCATCAGGTCGTGAAAGTGCATTCCCCGTTCGGTGACCTTCTCGTCAAGACCACGCACGTACTCGGCTTCATCGAAACCCGCAGCTCGCTCAATGATCCAACGGGTTTCATTGGCTGGAGAGGACGTCAGAGCGGCAAGCCGCGCTTCGGTTTCAGTAGCGACCGCTCGCCATGTCGTGGTGTTATCGCTCATATGTCGCGTTCGGCCAACTGAGTTGCCCGTTCGTCAGCGACAAGTGCGTCGATGACTTCATCAAGTTCTCCACCAAGAACCTTGTCGAGCTTGTAGAGAGTGAGGCCAATCCGATGATCAGTGAGGCGGTTTTCTTTGAAGTTGTAGGTACGTACCTTTTCGGAACGACCACCACCACCGGTCTGGGCTTTTCGTGCGCCAGATGCTTCAGCGGCTTGTTTCTCTTGTTCAGCCTGCAGCAGCCGGCTACGAAGTACGCGCATCGCCTTTTCACGGTTTTGAATTTGGCTCTTTTCATCCTGCATCGCAACGACAACGCCGGTGGGGAGATGGGTAATGCGAACAGCAGAATCGGTGGTGTTCACAGACTGACCACCAGGACCAGAAGAGCGGTACACGTCGATACGAAGTTCGTTGGGATCGAGAACAACATCGACCTCATCGGCTTCCGGAAGCACGGTCACCGTTGCTGATGACGTATGAACTCGGCCCTGACTTTCTGTAACCGGAACGCGCTGGACTCGATGAACGCCGCCTTCGTGTTTCATTTTCGACCAGACGCCATCACCGGCGAGACGGAAGGTCACATCTGAATAGCCGCCGAGATCGGAAGCCTGTGCGTCCATGATCTCGAATTTCCAGTTTTGCTTTGTGGCAAAGCCCCGGTACATCTCAAACAAATCGCGAGCGAACAAGTTGGCTTCTTCGCCGCCTTCGGCACCACGAAGTTCAACAATGACATTGCGAGCATCATTCGGGTCCTTCGGCAACAGAAGGACTTTGATCTCTTCATCGAGTCGAGCAATGGCGAGTTCGGCTGTGTCGATCTCGTTCCGCAACATTTCGCGATCGTCGCCATCGGCATCAGTAAACATTTCGCGAGCAGCGGCGAGGTCCTCGGTCGATTGAGCGAGTTCACGCAATCGACTCACGAGTTCACCGAGATCTCGATATCGACGATTGAGTTCCGCATATCGCTTCTGCTCTGAAATCACCGTCGGATCTGCGAGGGATCCTTCGATCTCGGCATATTCGCGCTCAAGGCCAGGGAGTCGTTCGAGCATGCTCATGATGCAGTCTCGCTCTCGCGCCACTCGCCCGACAGCCCGATAACTTCGGCAGGCCCAAGAAGCCGGCTGGCAAGCCTCCGCGTTGCAGGATGATCGTCTCGTTCGGGAACAACGATCACCACGCGAGCCGAAGGATCGTTCAGCGCACGAGCATCAGCCGCAGTTGGAACGACATCAAGATCGATGCCCACAGAGCACGCCACGACGATCGAGGCACCGTTGTTGTCAACGCCAACAGCGATAGAAGCGCCAACGTCTTTCACGCTGTCACGAGGCAATGGTGGCTGAACCGGCTGCAGTTCACGAGCTCCGATGAGCTGAGGGTCACGAATGAGACGCCAACGCAACCACCCCTCAGGAGCAAGATGCCGCAACGGATGGGCCTCGGCCTCAGCCCGGCGAACCGCATCGACGCTTGAGATAACCGATTCCAGTGCCAGTGCAGTTGGAAGATTGCCATGCACCATCGTGAATGCTTCGCGGTCGTGTCGGCCGACGCCAACTTCAAGTCGGGTGCCATCGGGTGACTCAACTACCCGAGCAATTTCTAAACCTCGCAACTCCCCCCGGATCTCGCCGTGTTCTACCGACACTTCGACGCCGGCATCAACCAACATTCCGATGAGTTCGCGAGCCGCTGCTGACGGTTCGACAAGGACGGGAATTGGCGCGGGTGCTGCGGCAACGAGCGTTCGACCTTCGATACGCCACACCGACGGGCCGTTCGTAAATTCGGCGGCGCGACGAGCAAGCACCCCCGAAGTTGCTTCAGATTCGGCCATGACATGAAAGGTCTCGATGCTTTCGCGATCAGCCAAGACCATTGCTGGGCCGAAGCTGCGAATCGCGCCATCGTCGAGCAGACACCAAAGCGCTTCACCGACGTGCACCATTGCGCCGCCAGTAAACGGCGTCGTTCGAAGTTCTGATTGTTCAATCCCCGTGGCATCACCAACGAGCGCTCGTGCTTTCGCGGCGAGCAATCGGGTTCGTTGATTTGGATCGAGGGGCACGGTCGGCTCCTGACCGCGTAGTGGCTCAGAGATACCGCTATTTGCGGCGCTTGCCGTAACGCTTCTCGAACTTCTCGATACGTCCGCCGGTGTCGACCAGCTTCTGCTTGCCCGTATAGAAGGGATGGCACTCGTTGCAGAGTTCCGAGGAGAGCTCGGCCTTCGTGGAACGCGTGGTGAAGGTGTTCCCACAGGAACACTTCACGGTCGAATCGACGTAGTCGGGATGAATGTCAGCCTTCATGGCGGAGCTCCAGAGAGATTTCGGGACACGCAAGTCTGCCGGTCGGGAAGCGGAACCGCAATATGAGCCCCGAACCCGTCCTGAGCAGGGACTCAGCCCTTGGCCACCTCGGCCAAGAACTCGTCATTTGTGCGGAATGTGCCCAATCGGTCGATCAGCATCTCAAGGCCTGGGGCGCTACTTCCACCATCGGCGAGCCCTGCGAGCACTCGACGAAGCTTGTGAACTTCCTTGAGTTGCTTGGGTTCGTAGAGCAGTTCTTCGTGACGAGTCGACGACGCATCGACGTCGATCGCCGGATAGAGGCGGCGCTCGGCCAAACGGCGATCGAGGCGAAGTTCCATGTTCCCGGTCCCCTTGAACTCTTCAAAGATGACGTCATCCATCTTCGAGCCGGTCTCGACGAGAGCGCTGGCAATGATCGTGAGCGAACCGCCCTCTTCAAGGTTGCGTGCCGCACCGAAAAACTTCTTGGGCGGGTACAGCGCACCAGTGTCGATGCCACCAGACATGACTCGACCGGTTGTGGGAGCGGCAAGGTTGTACGCACGAGCGAGGCGTGTGATCCCATCAAGAATCACAACGACGTCTCGTCCATCTTCGACCAATCGTTTCGCACGCTCCAGCACAAGTTCTGCGACCGACGTGTGTTCCTCGGCTGGTCGATCGAATGTTGACGCGATGACCTCGCCGTCAACCGAACGACGCATGTCGGTCACTTCTTCGGGACGCTCGTCGACAAGGAGCACCATGAGATGCACATCGGGATTGTTCTCCGAGATCGACTTTGCGATCTGCTTCATCACTGTTGTTTTGCCTGCCTTCGGCGGAGCCACAATGAGTCCGCGCTGTCCCTTTCCGATCGGTGACAGCAGATCGATGATTCGCGATGTCATGTTGTACGGCTCATCGCGAGACGACAACGTAAGTCGTTCATCGGGGAAAAGGGGCGTGAGGTCGTCGAAACGACGACGATCACGAGCGGCGTCGGGAGTTCCGTCATTGACTGTGTCAATGCGAAGAAGTGCCGGATTCTTTTCGTTACGTGCCGCCGGGCGACTGGTGCCCGTGATGACATCGCCCCGCCGAAGTGAGAACTGGCGCGTTTGTTTCACTGAGACGTAGACATCTTCGCGAGTTGGCAAGTAGCCACTTACGCGGATGAAGCCGTAACCCTCGTCTCGCAGATCGAGAACGCCCGAAACCTCAACGGGATCACCAGACCACGGTTCATCGGTTCTGTTCTCAAAGCGTTCACCACCGCGATCGCGGCCG
Organism: Actinomycetota bacterium; assembly: GCA_026393455.1. Classification (GTDB taxonomy): domain Bacteria; phylum Actinomycetota; class Acidimicrobiia; order Acidimicrobiales; family Acidimicrobilacustridaceae; genus Acidimicrobilacustris. The sequence goes on along the minus strand of JAPLAE010000081.1, from coordinate 11,085 downwards.
CGACGTCGACGTCGACGCGCGCTGCCTTCACCGTCGAACTCGGCATCGGAATCGCTTCCGGCCTGTGGACGCGAAGATCCGTCGGCCGCCGAGACTTCATCGTCGTCGGCTGCGCTCTCGGTTTCGGTGCCAGCGTCATCGGCCTCTGTTGAAATCTCGTCCTCTTCAAATTCGAAGACTGCTTCCTCGACTGGTGCGTCTTCGACGACGGCAGCCTTTGGTGGGCGGCCGCGGCGCGGCTTGGGCGCAGCGGGCTCGGAATCGGCGATGAGTCCAAGGATCATGTCGATGACGTCAGCCTTTTTGGCTCTCGAGCCCGGTTTGCCGCCAAGAGTTGAGGCGATCGTCATGAGCTCGTCGCGATCTTTCGCTTCAAGCGTTGCGCGTTGGTCCTTCTCGGACATTGGAAACTCGTTTCTCCCAGACGCAACGGTCCGGATGAGAGTGATGGATCTTCGAAAACGGAAGTGCGGTGCGGGAGAGTCATCCACTCGGTCGAATGGATGGTTCGTCAGACGACGGTGAGACGATGGACCAGCCGAGGCGGTCGCAATCGACGTTGTGAGGTTAGCGGCGCCCTACCTCGGGCACCAACAACTCAACCAGCGACCAAGCGCCCCATGAGTTCATGGCCTGGAACGATTGGCAGATCGGCAACACCGGCTTCGGTGTACTCGCCGCCCGGACCATCGACAGTTGAGTCGAAGAGCAAATACGGAACCGCATCAGGCGTATGCGTGCGAAGCGCAAGCGGAGTCGCGTGATCAGGAAGCAGAAGCATTCGCCATGGACCGCTCGCATCGAGCGATTCCACGAGCCCGGCAAGAATCCGGGAATCCCAGTTCTCTAGCGCTCGAACCTTTTCTTCCACATTGCCTGCGTGACCAGCCTCGTCGGTGGCTTCGACATGCACAATGAAGAGATCGAGTCCGTCATCGAGACCATCGATCGCGCAATCGCGTTTTCCTTCATAATCGGTGTCATACCAACCAGTGGCAGATTCAAGTTCGACAACTTCAATATCGGTGAGAACACCGAGACCGCGAACTAAATCGACTGCGGTGACCAATCCGGCCTTTACCCCGTACTGACTTTCGAACGATGGCATTTGCGGCTGGAAACCCTGGCCCCATAGCCAAACCGTGTTCGCGTCAATGTCGAAATCGGCGAGAATTTCGCGCGATGCGTCCATGACTCGTTGAAGTTTTGAAGCCGCTGGTCCGGTTGGCCAAATGAGTGGCTTGCCGGTGAGGTCGTGGGGCGGTGCACATTCCGCTTCGGCCCAGTCGGTAGGCGCAACCATGATGTGGCGATATTGCACACCGCGGTGAAACTCAATGCCTTCGTCGGCAAACGCATTGTGCATCGCTTCGATTGCACCGGCAGCGCGTTCGGTAGACGGATGCCCACCGGCGAAATCGATCATCGTGCCGTCTTCGCTGATCGTTGAAAGATTGCAGCGATAGGCGACCTGCTCGGGTCGAAGTTTGAGACCGAGTGCCGCTGCCTCGATCGGCGCTCGGCCCGTGTGGTACTTCGCTGGGTCATATCCGAAGATCGACATATTGCCGACATCTGACCCCGGTGGAAGGCCATGAGGGATAACTGCAGCGCGACCAACGATAGAACGCGACGCGATGGCATCGAGCACCGGCATGCGCGCTGCTTGAAGTGGGGTTCGTCCGTCGAGCTCAGCGAGCGGCTCGTCGGCACAACCGTCAGGGACACACACCACGTATTTCATCGGACCGTCATTCTGCCCGAATATGACGCAAGTCGGTAGATCGGGTCAGCCGTGATCGAGCGTTGCCTCGATGGCGCCACGAACCGTCTCGAAATCATTGGGGCAGACATCGAATTTTTCGGGCCGATCGAACAGATCGGAGAGATGTTCGGGCAGAGGTGGTCGGACTCCGGTCGCAGCCTCGACACCATCGGGGAACTTCGCAGGATGAGCCGTCGCGAGAACCACCATCGGTACTGATGGATCGGTTCGGGCCGCCCTAGCAGCGGCAAGGCCCACGGCGGTATGAGGATCGATCAGCATCCCTGTCTGCTCGTAAAGCCCCGAAATGGTCGCCGCCGTCTGAGCATCGTCAACCCGCGATGCAGCCCAATGCTCGGACAAGAGGTCGAGCCGATCAGAGTCGACGGACACGGTGCCCTCAGATCGGAACCGATCCATGAGTTCAGCGATCGCCGCACCATCGCGACCATGGATCTCAAAGAGCAGGCGCTCGAGGTTCGACGACACTTGGATGTCCATGCTCGGGCTGAGGGTTGGTTGCACTTCGCCGATTGTCATGGTTCCCGTAGTGAGGAACTGCGTGAGGATGTCGTTGCGGTTCGACGCAACGATGAACTGAGAAATTGGAGTTCCCATTCGCTGCGCGCCATACCCAGCGAAAACATTTCCGAAGTTTCCTGTTGGCACTGAGAAGGCGACCGGCCGACCCGCGCCGCCGCCAAGTCGCACCGCGCTGGTGACGTAATAAACCATCTGAGCCATGACCCGTGCCCAGTTAATGGAGTTCACTGCGGAGAGGTTGCGCGATTCACGGAAGTTCTTATCGGCGAAGAGCGCCTTGACCATGTCTTGACAATCATCAAACGTCCCCTCGACGGCGATGTTGTGCACATTCGGCGCGAGAACTGTTGTCATCTGGCGACGCTGAACATCGGAGACACGCCCGGCAGGATGAAGAATAAATACCTCGGCAGTGGGGCGATCGCGCAATGCCTCGATGGCCGCTGAACCGGTGTCACCCGAGGTGGCACCGACGATCGTGACTTTTTCGCCACGGCGAGTGAGTTCATCGTCGAAAAGCCGACCTACAAGCTGCAGTGCGATGTCTTTGAACGCAAGCGTCGGACCATGAAAGAGCTCAGCGAGCCAAAAGTTGTCACCGAGGTCGACGAGCGGCACTACTTCTTCGGTGGCGAATGTTGCGTATGCGTCAGAAACGATTGCTTCAAATGTGTCGTGGTCGAAGGAACCTTCGACGAACGGCCACATCACTTCAACAGCAATTTCGGCATACGACATCGATGCGAATCGCTCGAGGGAACCAACCGTGAGCGACGGCCACTCCGATGGGACGTAAAGACCGCCATCAATCGCTAGGCCGGCGAGCAGAACATCGGAGAAACCGAGTTCAGGCGCTGCCCCGCGTGTGCTGACGTACGTGAGGGGAGCCATTAGATGTCTGCGTCAATCAGTACGCGGATCGTGGACCCCAGACTTCGAACTGACTCAAGTTCACCAAGCGACACAAGCGTTGCTCGCACATCTCGTTCGAGAGCGGGATGGATGATGAGATCAATGCGGGCTTCGTCAGCCGCCGTCTCGGGACCTGACAACGAATGTTGTTCCATCGAATCGATCGAAACACCATGCGCCCCAAACACGCCGGCGATCGACGCAAGTACGCCTGGGCGGTCATCGACACGAAGGCTGAGGTACCAAGCGGCGTCGAGTTCGTCGTTTGAACGAAATGGCATCGGAACAAAGGCGCCAAGTGACGCGTGCGCACCACTTTGCAAGTTCACGGCGGCATCGACAAGGTCACCAAGGACCGCAGATGCGGTCGGGTCGCCACCAGCACCACGTCCGTAGAACATGAGGTCGCCCACTGCATCGCCTTGCACAAATACCGCGTTGAAACTTTCGCGGACTGCGGCAAGCGGATGAGCGTTGGGGATGAGGCACGGATGGACGCGCGCCGAGAGTTCATCGCTACCCGGCAGCGAAAACCGTTCTGCAATGGCGAGCAACTTGATGGCATAGCCATGACGTTGGGCGAAGGAAATGTCATCGGCCGAAACACTAGAAATGCCTTCGCATTGAACATCGGCACTTGTTACTTTCGCGCCAAAAGCGATTGACGCGACAATTGCGATCTTCGCCGCGGCATCGTGTCCTTCGACGTCAGCAGTTGGATCGGCTTCCGCGTACCCAAGTGCCTGCGCTTCTGCGAGAGCTTCGGAATAATCGGCTCCGGCTTCGCTCATGCGCGTGAGGATGTAATTGGTCGTTCCATTCATGATGCCCATCACGCGGACCACCGGCTCTGCGAGCAGCGACTCACGTAGTGGGCGAATGAACGGAATACCTCCAGCGACGGAGGCCTCAAAGAGAATGTCAACGCCCGCCGCTTCCGCTGCTGCAAATAATTCAGAACCGTGGGCGGCAAGGAGTGCTTTGTTGGCAGTGACAACAGGCTTTCCTGCGGCGAGCGCAGCGAGAACCAGGCCGCGAGCGGGTTCAATTCCACCCATCACTTCAACGATGATGTCGATTGATGGATCAGACACCACAGAAAGCGCGTCGTCAGTAAACACGTCGGCGCCAACAACCACTGATCGCTTTTGTGAAAGGTCCCGAACCGCGATGCGAGAAACCACTAGGGACAGACCGGTGCGAGAGTTAACCGTTGCGCTCTGACGCTCGAGGAGCGCGAGAAGAGACGCTCCGACAGTCCCACAACCAAGAACTCCGATACGCACAACCGATTCAGCCACGACTGAGAGGCTACCGGCGCTCACCAGTGGACTTCGACGGAGTTTCCGATCAGCCCGCGATCACGCTCACAATGGTGACGACGGCGGTGGCAGCGAGCAACAAGGTCACGAGCGAGCGGAATCGCACCGGATCGATATGGCCCCGAATCCGGTGGCCGAGGAAGAACCCCAGCACCAGGGTCGGGCCTGCCACCAAGAGTGACCAGGCAACATCGGTTGTGAAATGGCCAGTTGCCGCAAAGAGGACAAGTGAGAGCAGGCCGATGAATAGAAAGACTGAAGAGATCGTGGCGCGGAAAACTTGAGGCGAGAAATGCCGAGCGTGCAGGGCCATCACAAGCGGAGGTCCGTTCGTTGACAACGATGTGCTCAGCACCCCCGCCACAAACCCAGCAGCAAAATCGATAGGCGTACTGGCTTGTTCGAGTTTGAAACCGCGAAGGTTCACGATCAAGAAAATGATGATGACGACGGCCAAGCCAATCTTGAGTTGTTGAGACGACGCCACGACCAGAACCACAAGCCCGAACGGCGCGCCGATGAACGCCGCAAGAGTGAGTCGCTTCATCGCCGAATGGTCACCGTGATGGCGTTCGGTCCATGCCTGACCGCCGCTTGTGAACGTTCCCAATGTGGCGGCGATCACAACGGCAGTTTCCGTGGGAACCGCCATCGACATAAGCGGAACAGCCAGAAGAGCGAACCCGAATCCAGTAACGGTCTGAATCAACGATGAAAACAACACCGCAAAACCGATAAGGACGAACTCGGAAGTGGACAATGCGGCCTCAGTCGACCTCAAGAAGAAGCAGATCGTCGAGTGTTTCGCGTCGGACAACAAGGCGAGCTTTGCCGTCAGCGACGAAGACAACCGCAGGACGCGTGACCTTGTTGTAATTCGACCCCATCGAATGCCCGTAGGCGCCCGTAACCGGTGTGGCGAGAATGTCACCGACGGCAAGGTCGGCAGGAACGAGCGCGTCGCGCACAAGGATGTCGCCCGATTCACAGTGCTTTCCGACAACCGTCACGACACGATCTCGATCGGCTGCGACGTCACGCGGCAGAAACGCCTCGTAACCACTTCCGTAGAGCACTGGGCGAGGGTTATCGCTCATGCCTCCGTCGACCGATACATAGGTACGGATATCCGGGATCTCTTTGATGGTGCCCACCGAATACAAGGTGATCGCAGCCTGGGCGACGAGCGCTCGACCAGGTTCCGCGGTGACATGTGCAGTGATGCCGGCGGCCACGCATGCTGCCCGTACAACCTCGCCCCATTCGGTGATGGATGCAGATTCCTCCCCGGCGACATAGGCAACACCCAATCCGCCACCCACAGAGAACTCGGGCAATTGGTGCTTCTGAAGAAATGGCGCCATGACCTCGATCGCCATTTCGAAGAATTCGGCGTCGAACACCTGCGAACCGATGTGAGCATGAAGTCCAACAAGATCGATCGCTGGGGAAGCAGTTGCGCGAAGTACCGCTGCATCGGCTTGGCCGCTGGCCAACCCAAACCCAAACTTCGAATCGTCTTGGCCGGTGCGAACAAACTCATGCGTATGGGCTTCAACACCGGGTGTGACTCGGATCAATGCTCGAGGGACGGGGAGTCCTTCAGCTACAAGCGCCTCGATGCGGTCGATCTCATCGAACGAGTCGATGATGATCCGCCCGATACCTTCAGACATCGCGGTTCGAAGTTCAGCGGTGCTCTTGTTGTTGCCGTGCAGAACCAAGCGATCGGCCGGCACGCCGGCAGCGCGAGCAACGTGGTATTCCCCACCGGTCGAGACGTCGAGATTGCAGCCTTCTTCGGCAGCAAGTCGGGCCATGGCCGTGCACAGAAAAGCCTTCGTTGCGAAGTTCACCCCAACGCCAAACGCCGCAACCGCTTCGCGACAACGAGCTCGAAGATGCACTTCGTCGTAGACAAACAGCGGAGTGCCGAATTGTTCGGCCAGTTCCAGAGTGTCGCAACCACCGATGATGAGTTGACCCTTATCGCCAATCGTGGCGGTGTCAGGCAACAGCGAAAGTGGAAGCGAGTTCATCAGTGCCTCACATCTGGTCCGGTGCGCTAACGCCTAGAAGATCAAGACCGATGGCGAGACCCACTGATGCGGCTTCGACTAGGTGCAACCGCGCTTGGGTGAGTTCGCTCGAGACACCATCGCCCATCACATAACAGTCGTGGTAGAAGCCGTGCACGGCCCCCGCAAGTTCGCGCACCCACGTTGCTATGCGGTGCGGCGCGCGATCAACAGCTGCAGTGGACACCGTGTCGGGAAGTTCGGAGAGGACGCGGAGAACTTCGAGTTCGCGCTCATGAGTCAGTAAGGAAAGGCCCACCTCTGCGATCGGCAGAGTGGCGACGCTTCGTTCCACCGCAACGCGGAAGATCGATTGGATCCGGGCATACGCCATTTGCACGTAATACACAGGGTTGTCCATGGCACGGCTCTTGACGACGTCGTAGTCAAACGTTTGCGTTGAATCGATCGACTGAAGCAGGTAAGTGAGGCGCGCAGAATCGGCTCCGACCTCATCAAGAACTTCGGAGAGCTCGACGATGTCGCCCGCTCGCTTCGAGAAACGAACGGGTTCGCCACCCTTCAACAGGTTCACCAACTGGATGATCGCGCATTCGAGTTCTGCCGGGTCGTGCCCAAGCGATTGCATTGCGGCCTTCATGCGCGGCACATACCCGTGGTGATCTGCACCCCAGACATCGATAAGAAGGTCATACCCGCGAGAAAACTTGTCGCGGTGATAGGCGATATCGGGAAGTAGGTAGGTGAACTCGCCATCACTTTTGATGAGCACGCGGTCTTTATCGTCGCCGTAATCGGTGGAACGGAGCCATACGGCGCCGCCTTCTTCGTAGACCACTCCGCGATCGCGTAAGTCGGCCAACGTGACGTCGATTGCCCCGGAGGCGACCATTGACTTTTCGCTAAACCAATTATCGAACTCAACATTCATGCGGCTGAGTGTCAAACGATGATCGGCAACCGCGCGTTCTTCGCCCCATTCAAAGGCATCGACATCAGCGGGCAACTCCGCAGCCCAATCGACGATGTACTCCCCTTGGTAGCCACCTTCAGGAAGTGGGGTTCCGTCGCGGCGCGCAATAAGCGACGCAACGAAAAGTTGCATCTGCGTTCCGCGATCGTTGAGATAATTCTCGCGATCGACGTCGTAGCCGCAGCGTTGAAGAATGCGAGCAAGCGAATCTCCGTAGGCCGCGCCGCGTCCGTGACCTGCATGGAGTGGTCCGGTGGGATTGGCGCTGACGAACTCAAGTAAAACCTTGGTGCCCGTTCCGACCGAGGACGTGGCGTACTTCTCGACGCCGGCGTTCTCGACATCGACGAGCACGTCATGAAGCCAGGAATCGGCCAAGCGGAAGTTCACGAACCCAGGCCCCGCAATTTCAACTGACGTGACGTGAGCAGGAGGATCGGCATTAAGAATCTCGGCCATTCGCCCTGCCAACTCACGCGGGTTCCATCCGGCGGCCTTCGCTGTGGCCAATGCGATATTCGAGGACCAATCGCCGTGTTCACGGCGGGCGGGACGTTCGAGATGGACCGATTCAGGGATCGGTTGAATCTCAAGCGTCGACAATGCCGATCGCAGGGCGGCGGCGAGGGTGTCGCGAATCACTGAGGGGGTCTCCCCGGGCGGGCGGTCGGGTGATGTGGAACCGTCGAACCCTACCCCCGCGGCCCCATCGACCTCGCGCCCAGTTTCGTCAGTCGCACCAACAGTCGTCACCATCGCGGCGATCACTAGTAGTGCCGGGTTGACCTCTTCGCCCTACGATCAAGGGCCGATGGCCATCCCCCCGACCTCCGATCTGCCCGACACGATGCTCGTCCGCGGCGGCCAGCCCGTTAGTGGCGAGATCCATGTCCGCGGTTCAAAGAACGCTTTGCCGAAGGCAATGGTCGCCGCACTGCTCACTGTTGAGCCTTGCCGCCTCACCAATATTGCGGCGATCACCGACATCGGGGTCGTCGATGAGCTCATCCGCATCGCCGGCGGAACTGTTGTCCACGAAAATGACACTGTCGTCATTACGGCGCACGAGTTCCGTGCACTCGGCGAAGACGACGTCATGCGCCTCCACGCAGCGAGCCGAATTCCTATTCTCACGACTGCTGTCTCACTGCATCGAACCGGGCACGCAGTCGTTGCCGCTCCTGGCGGTTGTTCCATCGGACCACGCCCGGTCGACTTTCATCTCAACGTCTTGCGCGCGTTCGGAGCGCGAGACACTCATCGCGAAGACATCATCGAACTGCATGCCGACCACATGCGCGGTGCTCGCATTGCGCTCCCCTTCCCTAGCGTCGGCGCTACCGAACAGTTCCTTTTTGCGTCAGTGCTTGCTGAAGGCGATTCAGAACTGTCGAATGCTGCAATCGAACCTGAAATCCTTGATCTCATCGCCGTTCTTCAAAAGATGGGTGCAATTATTTCGGTCGAACCAAACCGAACGATTCGTGTGACCGGAGTCGCCGAACTCGGCGGGTTCGAACACCGCGTCATCGGTGACCGCCTCGAAGCGGCATCTTGGGCATCGCTTGCGCTCGCCACCGGCGGGACGATCACCGTCCACGGCGTTCAGCAACAGTTGTTTTCAACGTTCTTGAATATGTACCGCAGGGCCGGCGGCGATTTCACCATCGATGCCGACGGCGACACCCTCACGTTCCATCGTGCTCGCCGCATGCTCCGCCCATTAGCTCTTGAGACCGATGTTCATCCCGGATTCATGACCGACTGGCAATCGCCGTTCGTCACCGCACTCACTCAGGCTGACGGCGTAAGCGTTGTGCATGAAACGGTCTACGAAGACCGACTCGGATACACCGACGCATTGCGCAGCTTGGGAGCGCAGATCCAGGTCTTCACCGAATGTCTTGGCCCAACGCGTTGTCGATTTGGCGCAGCAAACCACCGACATTCCGCTGTTGTTGTTGGTCCCACCAAGTTGCATGGTGCCGAACTCGTGGTTCCCGACCTTCGTGCCGGATTCTCATACGTCATTGCTGCAGCGGCAGCCGATGGCGAAAGCCTCATTCACGGGGTTGATCTTCTGGACCGTGGCTACGCCGATTTCCGCACGAAACTTGCTGCAGTAGGCGTCGAACACCGATAGAGGCACACCTTCATCGCTGCAGTCACTCGTCATTCGAGTTGATCGCAGTATCGTCACGAGAGATGAAGACTGTGGGCAACGTCCTTTGGTTCATTTTCGCCGGCGTTTGGCTTGCCTTGAGTTACGCAATTGGCGGCCTCATCATGTGCATCACAATCATCGGTATTCCGTTTGGCATTCAAGCGTTCAAACTCGCTGGCCTTGCGCTCTGGCCCTTCGGGCGGACTACCACCATGCGCGCATCGAGCGGGTCCCTTGAGGTTCTCTTCAATGTCATCTGGCTTGTGCTCTTCGGGTGGGCGATCTTCATCGTTCACCTAATTAGCGGTGCGCTTTTGTGCATCACGATCATCGGCATTCCATTTGGCATTCAGGCATTCAAACTCTCGACACTTGCGCTGTGGCCGTTTGGCAGAGTCATCACACCTACCAATTCTCAGAGAACGCACTAAGTCGCATGGTGAAACCAGAAGCTCCCCTTCACGGCGAACCTCGCTGGCCAGCGGCAATTGCTCTTGTCGCCGCGTTTGCGTTGTATCTCTTTCTTCCTTCGACGCTAATAATCGGCCCCCGGTGGTTGCTTCCCGCCCTAGAAGCACTTTTGGTGATCCCCCTTGTGATCACCAATCCCCACCGACGTCATTCTGAAGCAACCGTTTTGCGCGTTGTTTCGATTCTGCTCATCGCCATTATTTCGGTGGCCAACATCAGCGCTCTTGGGCTCTTAGTTCATGACCTCTTGAGCAACACCAACATCGACGGCAAACCACTCATCTATTCAGCGATTGCACTGTGGTTTAACAATGTCATCGTCTTCGCTCTTTGGTACTGGGAACTCGATGGCGGCGGCCCTGCAGTCCGCTACAACGTCCCCGTGAAATCCCGCGACTTCATCTTCCCCCAACAAGCAGCACCCGACGTCTTCACCGATACCTGGTCGCCGACATTCTTCGATTACCTCTACACAAGTTTTACGAACTCGACTGCATTTAGCCCCACCGACACCATGCCGCTCACCCGCCGGGCGAAGGCACTCATGATGTTGCAATCGGCTTCAGCCCTCGTGACGATCGTTCTTGTCGCAGCACGGGCCATCAACGTCCTGCAGTGAACCGAATGAGGTCGGTGAGGGCTCGGCTAGGGTCATACGGCTATCCAGCCCTCGTAGCTCAGGGGATAGAGCATCGCCCTCCGGAGGCGTGTGCGGGCGTTCGAATCGCCCCGAGGGCGCTCTAGTTCGATTCTGATGTTGATGCCGGTGTTCCCGGAGCGGCCTGAACCGCTTGACCTTGCTCGAGGAAATTCGACGCTATTTGAGCCGTGAGAACGGCCAATGAGACAAGTCCAAGTGCGAGCAATGCCACTGCCGTGAGTCGACCACCAAGCGT
>JAPLAE010000044.1 GCA_026393455.1 Actinomycetota bacterium | reverse complement strand
TGTATGGCGAAGGCGAATAAGTCGAAAGTCGTGAAGCCGAAGCGCTACAGCCGCGCTGAAGCCACTCGGATGTTTCTTGATGCGGCCAGCAAGGCGATGGAAAAAACGCCGCTTCCGGACATCGTTATGCAGGACCTTGCCGACAAGATCGGTCTGAACCACGGTTACATACATCGTTATTTCGGCACTCGCCTCGATTTGTTCGCAGCACTTGCCGATGACCTCTCGCAAAAGATCGTTGAAGTTGTTACTGCCGAACAGCAGCGACGCAAGGATGCAAATGAATCCGCGGCGAATCTCGATAATTCACTGGTTGAGATTGCTCGGCCGTATTTCGCTAAGCGTGGGGCACTTGTTCAGTACCTCATCATTTGTGGCGTTCCAAAGAAACGATTCGCAGCGTCGACTCGTCTTCAAATTCAACTCGCGGTCGATAACCTCATGGGCCTCGGGGTCAATGAGCGAATGGCAACTGCACAGGCAATCAAACTCACAGCATTGATTTGGGCAAACGGCTCATATGCCGAGGCCCTCGGAGTGTCCTCGGCTGAACTTGCCGACGTTGAGGCTGTGGCTTTTGCGGAACTTCGCCTTGCTGCAAAGACAACGAAAGAACTCGGCTGGAAGTAGTTGCTCGCTGTTTTACAAAAGCGAGAACGGATCGAGATCTCGGATTGCCGCGCAGCTGCGTGTGATCATGGCGGCAAACATCGCATCTGATTCCGCGCTTGGTTCAGCAGTCGCGTAGACGGAGCCAAGGATGGTGATGAGCGGACCTTGCGCCACACCGAGGCGGTAATCCTCGAAGCATTCATCGAACGTCATGTCGTCGACGCCATAACTAAGGAGCGTCTCGTAGTAGGCCGAGACAAGTTCGTGCTCGTGGGAGCGACGCGTGGCGGGCGCCATACTTGTTGCCAGGAAGTAACCAATGTCGCGTCCGGCGAGGCCAAGACCGAGCGTTTGCCAATCAAGAGTGGTGACGTCCGAACCGTCGGGCATGAACATCAAGTTGTCAGGTCGGTAGTCGCCGTGAATGAGGGTGAACCGATCAAGGCGCGCGGTAATCCACTCGACCAATCTTGGTGGCACGGTTGCGATGGTCGCTTCGTCTTCGGGTCCCAGGAACGATGCGAAATGTTCGACAAAGATCGGAATGGCTCCGGCCAAGATTTGCGCGTGGAAGTCCGCACCCTCGGGGCTTGGCAGTGCAATGCCATCGAGTTCAAGCAGCGTCTGATCCGCCCAACGCGGTCCGTGAAGGCCGGCGAGATTACGCACAGCGATGAGTGCTTCTTCGAAGCTCACTCCATTGACTTGGACACCAGGAATGGCGGGTGCCAGGTCGTCGAGGAGAAGAACGAACGATGTGTTGTCTTCAGTAATCGTGGCGTACCAGCACTTCGGTGATTTCACCGAGATGCTGGATTGAATGGCCGTATAGAAGAGGAACTCGTTCCGATAGCCATCGGCGATGAGCGTTCGGGTCGCCGGATCGCCACCCGCCATCTTGGCCACGAGCGTTCGGGGAAGCGAGCAGTTGGGGTCGGCCCAGTCGATCGTTAGCCGCCACGATTGGCCCATTTGCCCGGTTCCCACCTTCAGGGCGGTAACGCTGCTTGCCTGTGCGCCAAGGGCTGCAGCGAGCCAAGCAAGGTCGATCTCTGCAACCTCGTCGGTGGGCAGTGCAGCGGGATTGTTCGTGGGCACGTTCACGGCTCACCTCGGGTGTGAGAGTGGGTTGAGGTTGGCTACCGTAGGCGAAGCGCCCCGGGGGAATCGGGGCTGACCTGACCAGGGGGAATCATGACTGCTGATAATCACTATTACGAAGCGCTTGACGCGTTCACTCGTTATATCGAGCCCGAGTTCAAGCGTCGCTGCATGATGTGGGCTGAAGTGAATGGTCGCCAAATGTTGCTTGTTGGCGGCAAGATCAACCGGTTCATCCCGAACCCGACCTTCGACATGCTGTCGGCGCCAGGAAGCCTCGAGCAGTACTTCCGTGGTCGCAATCCAAAGGGCGACAGCGTCAAGGATCTGTTTGGCGAACTTCTTCCCTGCGATCCGGCCTATCGCGACCGTGAAATCCGTTTGAAGACCATGGACAGCTTGAATGTCGAGGGTGCGTTGTTCTTCCCGACGCTCGCTGTCGGTATGGAACAAGCACTTGGCGATGACCTCCCTGCTGCACAAGCCGCATTCCGCGCATTCAATCGTTGGCTCGAAGAGGACTGGGGCTTCGCATACGAAAACCGAATCTTCTCAACCCCATACATCGTGCTGTCCGACGTCGATAACGCAGTGGCCGAACTTGAATGGGCACTCGATCGCGATGCGCGCGTTGTCCTTGTCGGTACCGGACCAGTTCGTACCGATGAAGGTTTGAAGTCACCGGGCGATCCCCGCTTTGATCCGTTTTGGGCTCGTGTTCAGGAATCAGGCGTCACGATCGTGTATCACGGTGGAGCAAACGCGTACTACGACCTCATCACCATGTGGGGCGAGAAGTCCGAAATGGAAGCACATAAGTTCGAGCCGCTGCGTCAGGCACTTTCGCACGACGCTGTTGCCGACACTTTTGCGGCACTCATTCTTCACGGCGTAATGGATCGATTCCCGAATATTCGATTCGCCACTGTGGAGACCGGTGCGAACTGGGTTCGTCCGTTGCTGAAGCGTTTCGGCAAAATCTATGGCCAGACTCCGTCAATGTTCAAGAACAATCCGGCCGAACAGTTCAAGAAGAACGTGTGGGTTTCGCCTTTCTACGAAGACGATCTCGATCTTCTTCGCAACACGCTTGGTGCCGACCGACTGATGTTGGGTTCCGATTGGCCGCATACCGAAGGTATGGCTGATCCGTTCACCTTCATTACTGATCTCACCGAAGCCGGTTTCAGTGCCGATGAACAGCAACTGATCATGTACGACAACTGCAAGTCACTGACAGTTCGTCGCCCAGCCTGACCGAAAAGTCACGGCGGCACGGTGTTATCGTGCCGCCGTGTTCCTTCGTCGTGTACTCGTCATAAGTGTCTGTCTAGGCCTTCCATTGCTCGCTGCCTGCGGGTCATCTTCGAAGAAGGCCGAGTCGACTGCTTGTTCACTTCTCACTTCGCAAGCGCTGAGTTCGTTTACCGATCTGTCGTTCTCGGAAGGAGAGTCGGTGGATACCGAAGTCAATCAGGGGTGCCTTTGGAAAGTCGAGGGTGGCCTAGGTGAAGTCAGCGTGTTTGTTGACGGTGTTAATTCGGAAGACGACTTCTCAAGCCGCGTTGAAGATGCTTCAGAGACATTTGGTTCGGCCACGCCGATTGATATTTCCGGTGCGAAGAAGTCGGTTGAGTTTGGCGATTTTGGTCTTGTCGTCATGATGGTGAAAGGCCACTTGATTCAGGTGCAACAGTCATTGCCGACGACGGTGTCGCCAACGGTGCATCGAGACTTCGCGACAACCGTTGCGAGGAACGTGTCATGAAGCTGATTCTTCGAACAGTTGCCGGGTTCCTCGTCGTGGTCTGTTTTTGTCCAGTCCTTGCTGTTAGTGCTGATCTCGTAAGCGAATCAGTTGCAGCTGCACTCGACGAGTCAACGACAACAACTGCGCCGAGAGCAACGACGACAACGTCAAGGTCAACCAACACGACCACGATTCGGTCCGAGCGGACCGCAACCGTGGAAGTAGCGGCGACGCCCGGTGTGTTTGTCTCGGAGATTGCAGGGTTTAGCGAGTCAATGGAGCAGGTGGCCACCGGTGTCGCAGCGATCATTGGCGTCGGCCCGAATCCGACCGCAGCACCGGTTCCCGTGACTTCGCTGAGTCAGTTCCAAGAGTGCTTTCCCAATCCATCACAATCACTCGAAGCTTCGGTCCAGCAGTTCTTTGTGAACGGTGGTTCGCAGGCACTGATCAAGGGGGCGAGTGGTGCGAGTGCAACATCGATTCTCTCTGCCATTGGCGAGTCGCTTCCGATTGGTGCAGACCTCTTGGTGGTTGCCGACCTCTATGCACTTCCTCAATCGGACTGGCTGCTCGTCGCAGCTGCGATGGGGCGCGCTGCATCGGCAAGCCTTTCGATTGCACTTGTTGATCCTCCCCAGTCGGTTGTTGCTCAAGCAGCTGCTTCAGCAGAGTCGTTAAGCGTTCTCACGTCGTTGGGTACAGAGTTGCGAGCTGCGAGTGGAGCAGCTGCGAGATCGATCCTTTTGTTCGCATCAAACGTGGTCAATGCCTCGGGTGTAACGCTCCCCGTTTCTCCGTATTTCGCGGGCCTCATCGCGGCAACAGATTCCAGTGATGGCTTTTGGAATGCTCCGAATGGCTTCGGAAACACGTTTTCGTCTGTCAGGCCGCAATTCGCGTCGACGAGGGCGCAAGACGGGCTGCTTCTTGAATCTGGAATGTCTCCGCTGATGTATGTCCCGGGCCGAGGCACTGCAGTGCTCTCGGATCGGTTGCTGTCGGGTCCAAGTGACTATCTCTCAGTGGAACGGACCCTCAACACCATTCAAGCGACGATCACCACAGGGCTGCAGCCCTATGTCTTCGCAGCAAATGATGCGACGACGTGGACGACCGTGACACAGGGCATCACGGGTTACCTCACCAGCCTGTTCACTCAAGGTGCGCTGCAGGGTTCAAATGCTTCCGATTCCTTCACCGTCGCCTGTGGGCTCGGTTCCACTATGAATTCTGATGACATTTTGAACGGCTACATGATCGTGAATATTGGAGTTGCCGTTGATCGCCCTAGAACGTTTGATCGGATTTCTATCAAACAGGAGATGGGGAACTGAATCAGCCACGCCTCTTCGCATAGGGTTCCACCATTGTCTCGGCATGAACGATGCCTGTTGGAGTGGAGGGAAGACCATGGTTAAAGGCAAAGCAGCAATGTTGTGGGGTCCTGAGGACACCGCATGGTCGTTGGAAGATGTCGAAATCGATGAGCCGCAGGGTGCCGAGATGTTGGTGCGCAATGTCGCATCGGGCCTCTGCCACTCTGACGAGCACTTCATCACGGGCGACATGCCCCATGGCGGTTACCCCTGGATCGCTGGCCACGAGGGCGCGGGCATTGTTGAAGCCGTTGGCCCTGATGTGCGTGGAGTAGTGCCCGGCGATCACGTCGTCTACTCATTCGTCGCCGTGTGCGGTCAATGCCCATCGTGTGCTGATGGTCATTCCAACTTGTGCGACAACGGAGCGCAGGTCATGAGCGGTCGCATGCTCGATGGCACATCGCGTATCCACGTGAAGGGCCAAGACGCACTCATCATGGCCGGCCTCGGAACTTTTGCTACCCACTCCGTTGTTCATGAGTGGTCAGCGGTGAAGGTGCTCCCCGACCTCCCCCTCGACAAGGTCGTGCTGCTTGGTTGCGGCGCCACCACGGGCTGGGGCTCATCGGTTTACGCCGCTGAAGTGAAGCCGGGTGACAATGTCGCCGTTATCGGTGTTGGTGGTTTGGGTTCGGCTGCGGTTATGGGTGCCAAGCTTGCAGGAGCCGAGCGCATCTTCGCTATTGATCCGGTGGAGTTCAAACGAGAATCAGCGCAGAAGTTTGGTGCGACGCACACGTCGGCATCGGTTGAGGAAGCACTTGAATTGATCATGGCCGAAACCTGGGGCCGTGGCTGCAACAAGGTCATCTGCACGATGGGCGTCGGTAGCGGCGACATGATGGCGTCGATCATGGCGCTCACATCCAAGCGTGGTCGTGTTGTTGTTACAAACATTCACCCTTGGACTGAAGCCAGCAATAACATTCCAATGATCGATCTCACGCTTAGTGAGAAGCAGGTTGTTGGCTCGCTGTTCGGATCAGCGAATCCGCGTGCCGACATTCCTCGTCTCGCTGAGCTCTACCGCAAGGGCCAGCTCGATCTCGATGGCATGATCACTCGCACCTACACCCTCGATCAGATCAACGAGGGCTATCAGGACATGCGTGACGGCAAGAACATTCGTGGTGTCATCGTCCACTAATTAGCCACAAGCACTGTGAAAACGACAATGACCCACCGCATGAGCGGTGGGTCATTTCGCGTGGTGAAACGAAGCGGGGCGGTTACTCCGAGGGAGTCGACGCTGACGCTGCAGCCATGGCTTTTTCGTTTGCCTTTTCAGCGTCGAGGAGTTCAGGTGAACCTTCGATGTTGAGTTTCGGCAGCCATTCGAGCCACTTGGGGAACCACCAGGCTGCTTTGCCGAAAAGTTCCATGATGGCGGGAACCAGCACCATGCGAACAATGGTCGAATCGAGCAGAACGGCGACGGCCATGCCGAATCCGAGCACTTGAACGGTGGGGTTCTGGATCGTGACGAACGAGAAGAACACCGCGATCATGATGAGTGCTGCGGTTGTTATGACCCGAGCGGTGTTAGCCACACCAAGGACAACAGATTTACGCGGCTCGTGAAAGGTGTCCCATTCCTCACGGATGCGTGACATCAGGAAGACCTCGTAATCCATCGAAAGTCCGAAAAGGATCACGAACATGATGAGCGGCACAAACGACACAATCGGAATGGTCGTATGCAGACCAACCAATTCTTTCGCCCATCCCCACTGGAAGACCGCAACGACAATGCCGTAGGCGGCAGCGATGGAAATGAGGTTCATGAGAGCGGCCTTGAGTGGCACGAGGATCGAACGGAAGACCATCACCAACAAGATGAAGGCGCCGAGCACAACCGCGCCGACCACGTAGGGCAGGTACTTCACGACAAGTGCGGTGAGGTCGATAAGTGTGGCGGTCGTGCCACCGACGTACGCCTCAATGTTCGTACCGGCAGTTTCCGCCTTGATCCCTTTTCGGAGGTTCGAAACCAGAGTTTGGGTTTCATTTGAGTTCGGGCCACTCGACGGTATGACCTGATAGATCGCAGCATCGCCTGCAGCATTGGGGATCGGGCCAACGGCGTACTGCACGCCGGGAACAGTGCCCGCGGGTTTACCAACGCCGAGTTCGGTGGTGAGCGGCTGCAATGTCGCTGGGAGTGTTGCTGCGGTGGCACCAGGAACCGATGCAACGACGATGAGTGGCGCGTTGACACCTTGACCGAAGCCTTCGTTCATCAGCACGAATGCCTGCTGCTGCGAAAGATTCGTGGGCATCGAAGAATCGTCAGGCATGCCGAAGTCAATCGACAGGAATGGGATCGCGCAGATCAGCAACACAATGGTTCCAACGACAAGCGCCGTCCATGGTCGCTTCGACATGCGTGTCGCGAACTTTCCCCAGAAACTTGATTCAGGATCGGCGCTGGTGTCCTTAAACGCGAATGGGAATCGGAAACTGTCGATCTTGTGGCCGGCCAAACCGAACAGGGCTGGCAGCAATGTGAGGGCAGCGAGAATCATCACGCCCACACCGATTGCGGCAGCAACACCAAGCGTGCGCACGAGGGGGATCGGAACCAGCAGAAGGCCAAGCAGAGCAATAGCGACAGTGATGCCAGCGAACATCGCCGCTTTGCCCGCGGTAGCGAGCGCCATGCCGACGGCGTCGTTGACTTGGTAACCGTCCTTTAAGAACTGGCGATATCGAGTGACGATGAGTAACGAATAATCGAGGCCAACACCGATAGCGATCATCAATGTCACCTTGGGAGCTGCTGATGACACGGTGATGAAATCGGCAAGTAAGAGAACCAGTCCACCAGCGGTAATTGCGCCGAAGAGCGCGGTGGAAATTGGAATAGCCATTCCGAAGATGGAACCGAAGGCAACGAGGAGAAGAATCGCTCCAAGCCCAAGACCAACTTCGTCGGCGTGCGAACCCCACCATGAAACCGGTTGGTTCCATGTGTCAGCGATAGCGCCGCCAATTTTTACCTCAACAGGGCC
The DNA here is from genome assembly GCA_026393455.1 of Actinomycetota bacterium. Classification (GTDB taxonomy): domain Bacteria; phylum Actinomycetota; class Acidimicrobiia; order Acidimicrobiales; family Acidimicrobilacustridaceae; genus Acidimicrobilacustris. The sequence continues at coordinate 2,197 of JAPLAE010000044.1, read as the reverse complement.
TGCGTTGACGCTGCTGATTGCGCTTTGTAATTCGTTATACGGGTTGGGGTACGCAGTTGCGACTTTCTCGCCGTTGGGTGGGAACTCGCCCATCAACGCAACAACGGTGTCGGAGAACGTGACGCTCGTGTATGCAATTTGGCTATCGGGCGAAAGAAAGGTGGGAATGTTTCCGAGTCCAAGTTTCACTGCTTGCGCACTGGCGAGAATTGGATCAAGAACACCGTTAGGGGCAACACCGTCAACCTTTTGCACTGCGGCAACGATGCTTGCCACAGATGCTGCATTTTGTGGCGAGGTCAGTACTTGTCCTTGCGGAACCCAGAAAACGAGATTGGCGGTTGCTGCGTTCTGTGAAGGGAACTTTTCATTGAGGAGGTCGTATGCGGCTTGTGAGTTTGTGCCAGGGACGCTGAAACTGTCAGAGGTCTTTCCCGCAAATGCGACATTGAGATAGCCAGCGGCCACGATGATTACGAGCCAGAGCAACGCAACCCAACGGTGACGCTTCGCAACGAATCGTCCGATCCGACCGAGTCCGCCCAGTTGCTCACCGGTTGGAGGGGTAGGAACCGGACGATTGGGTTCGACGGCGGCTTTTGGGCGGCGATGCAGTTTCATGGAGCGAAACGCTAGCGGTGAAGGTTCACGCCCCCCGGCATAAGCGCATCATCAAGGGGCTGTGGAATTGCGACCGAATTTCCAGCATCTGCGGCGATGGCCTGAGCAACGGCAGAGTCGTGGCCACAAGAAATGCGGTGCACACCCGACGGGCGGGTTGGTAGGTGTGCACCGTGTTCGTTGCGTCAGTCACGACCACCGGAGCGGCTGTTGCGGCCAGACTGCGATTCTGATCCCTGACGGTTTGACGAACGCAACTGGGCAGGCGCGCCGGTGACTGGGGGCGTAACTGTTGTTGTCGGGGTCGTCGTGGGGGGAGTGGCGACATCAGGACCATGGCGATCGTGATTGTCGTTTCGGTGATCGGCACTTACGCCTCGATCTTCAATCGGCGGCGGCCCGTCGCTTCGATGCCCGCCACCCTTCTCTGCGGCGTCTTCTGGTGATTGGTTGTCGAACTCGAGGGTCACGGAGCCGTGATCTCCTTCGACCTCAACGACGATGGACATCACGGTTCCATCGGCCAAAGTGAAGACAAGTTGGATGCTGTTATTCACGGCGATCGGAACGGCAGCGGTGATGCCATCAAGTGGCGTGACCACGATGTTGGAAATTTCGTGGGTGATGGGATCAAAGGTGAGGCTGATATCGCCGAGGCCAGCAAGGGTGCTTGAGAAGTCGGTGACCGCAGGAGCGGATGCTTCGGTGGTTGTCGTAACGGAAGGATCGTTGGCGTCAGCTCCAGCAATTGATACGAGGGCTGTGGTGGCACCGCCGACTGAGAGCAAAGCTGCCAGTGAGATGGCTGCGGCACGTTTCATTGTTTCGGTCTCCTTGAATGAGTCACACGCGTTGGTGTGATCAGGTGACCGCTGACGTTACGGATGGTGTTACTTCCTAAAGGCCATGAAATGGCAAAGTCTGGGCAAAGCCGTCCGGTAGATCGCAAACCTGCTGCACCGGGCCCACAAAAACTCCAAACGCCGTCCAGATGGACGGCGTTTGAAACGGATTTGGTGGAGCTGATGGGAATCGAACCCACGACCCCCTGCTTGCAAAGCAGGTGCTCTAGCCAACTGAGCTACAGCCCCTTGACCGGCCTGCGCCGGCGGGAGCGGTCATCCTAGGGCAGGCAGCGACTGTGATTGAAGTTTGCAGGGTGGGGCGTGATTTACCGAGGAATGTTCGACATCGCCCATTCCCAAGACGGGAGTTGGTCGATGCGCACAAGCACCCAATCTTGGTCGCCACCCATGATGGGAGCCCGGCAGAACTTGCACGCCCCGGTGTCTTCAACATCAAGCGGTGCACCACAGTTCGGGCACTTGCGTTGCAGTAAGCCACCCTCAGGATTGGTCTTTGCTCGTGCCGAGCGTTGGTACACCCAGTCTTCGCACCAAGGCTCCATGTTTTTATGACCACGTACGACTTTGCCGGTTTGGTCGTCGGTGACGTAATCGGCCGATTGCACAAAGAAGCGAATCACGATGCTGTCGTGATGTCCATCGCAAGATGCAGCGACAAGATTGGCGTATTGAATGGCCAATCCATCCATGAGATTGGTCTGTTTTGAACG
>JAPLAE010000072.1 GCA_026393455.1 Actinomycetota bacterium | reverse complement strand
TTATCTCGTCGTGGGGGCAATCCTGTTTACTGCGGGGATTGTGTGCATGGCCGTGAAGCGTCCGCACGTCGTGTGTGGCAACTGCGGTTGGTACAACGGCCGCCAGGCTCTCAACGTCGACTGATCCCGAGGGGTCTTTATGCTTCCCATCGCCATTGATGCCATGGGGGGCGACAACGCTCCCAGTGCAATCGTTGCTGGCGCGCGTCGTGCCGTCGACGAACTTGGTATTCCCGTGGTGCTGGTTGGACGCGCCGCCGAACTTGGCGATACCGGTGGCATAGAAGTCATCGAAGCATCTGAAGTCATCGCAATGGATGCAGATGCCGGATCAAGCGTTCGCAAGATGAAGGATTCATCGCTTGTTCGCGCCGCCGAAGCAGTTCGCGATGGCAAAGCTTCAGCCATGGTGAGTGCGGGAAATACTGGCGCCACAATGGCGAGCGCGTTGTTACGTATGGGGCGCATTAAAGGTGTGCAAAGGCCTGCAATTGCAACACCGATTCCTGTTCCTGGCTTCGACACACCCACGGTGTTGCTTGATGCCGGAGCGAACGCCGAGTGCAGTGCAGATTGGCTTGTTCAGTTTGCGCAAATGGGTGCAGTGTTTGCGAAACAACGATTCGGAATCGCGTCGCCACGTGTTGGTTTGCTCTCGATTGGCGAAGAGCCCACGAAAGGCAATCCGCTCGTCAAAGAGACGCACAAGTTGTTGGCCGAAGGTTCTTGGATCGGTGCAACCGGCGCGCAGTTCATCGGCAACGTTGAAGGTCGCGACATCATGACCGACGATGTTGACGTTGTTGTCACCGATGGCTTCACCGGAAACGTCGCACTCAAAACTCTTGAAGGTTCGCTGAAGTCGATCATCAACTCGCTTCTTGCTGCATTTGATTCTTCTGACGAAGCTCGCGTTGCTGCAGCAGCTCTGTGGCCTTCACTTCTTCCGTTGTATGACTCTCTCGACCCAGAGAACACCGGGGGAGCGATGCTTCTCGGAGTCGATGGCGTGTGCATCATCAGCCACGGATCCTCGTCAGACCGAGCGATGGTGAACGCCATTCGTGTTGCCGCCGACATGGTGAATGCCGATGTGGTCGGCCACATCGTTGCCACGGTTCGACCTTCTGACTGAACCTGAAGTTGGGCCGGTCGGATCCGGTTCGAACGAGGGCTTTTCACAAGCGGGCAAAGTTTGATTCCGGTACGATCCGATCGTTCCGTTTTCGTCCGAGGAGACCGTTGTGCCCGCTGAGACCCATGTCGAACAAGGCCCCATCGACCGAGAGTTCGTTCTGAATCTGGTCCGAGACCGGTTAGCCGACATCCTCGAGACCGAGCCCGCTGCCATCAACGAGGGTGATTCCTTCGCCGATGACCTCGATGCCGACAGCCTTGCGCTCATTGAATTGGTGGAAGCCCTTGAAGAAGAACTGGGCGAGCGCAGCGTCGGATTCCGCATCGAGGACGAAGATCTCGCCGATCTAAAGACCGTGCGCGACGCCATCGATTACGTCATGGCGAAGCTGGGCTGAGGTCCTGAGCACCGACGCTGTTGCCGAGCTGGTCGAACGTCTGGGTTACGGGTTCTCCGATCCCGGGCCTTTAACGCTCGCGCTCACGCATCGATCCTGGTGTTATGAGACCGGCCACACTGAATCGAATGAACGACTTGAGTTCCTTGGCGACGCCGTTCTTGGTGTTGTGGTGACTCATTATCTGTTCACCACTCACCCCGAGATGCCCGAAGGGCTCCTAGCCAAAGTTCGGTCAGCGGTTGTGAGCGAACCAACACTGGCCAAAATCGCCGCCGATCTCGGCGTGGGCGAAGCGGTTCGCCTCGGCAAAGGTGAAGATGCCAGCGGCGGCCGGTCGAAAGCATCCATCCTGTCCGACGCAATGGAGGCCATCATCGGCGCTGTGTATGTCGATGGCGGAATTGATGCCGCTCGAGATGTGGTCCTTAGTCTCTTCGGAGCATCGATCGCTGCTGCTGCCGAGGAACCCGGCGACGGCGATTTCAAGTCACAACTTCAAGAACTCACGGCGCGACGCTTTGCCGCTGCGCCGGTCTATGAACTCGGGGCCGAAGGTCCCGATCACGAGAAACGATTTTCTGCTCGCGTTTCGATCGACGGCAACGTCATCGGTGAGGGTGAAGGTCGATCAAAGAAGGTCGCCGAACAGGCCGCAGCGCAGGCCGCGCTCAACTATCTGTCAACGGTGACCGTCCCCAACCATGAGAGTGGGCAGCACGATGCCTGAATTGCCCGAAGTAGAAACCAT
>JAPLAE010000005.1 GCA_026393455.1 Actinomycetota bacterium | reverse complement strand
AAGCTGGGACTTGCAGAGACCAACCGCGGTCTCTGAGATGAGTCGGCCGCGTGTCGTAGTAATCGGCGCGGGGATGGCCGGACTCACGGCTGCGCACCTCCTCACCGCAGTAGCTGATGTCATCGTTCTCGATAAGGGTCGAGGTGTTGGTGGCCGCCTAGCGACGCGGCGTATCGGCGACGCGACACTTGATCACGGGGCGCAGTTCATAACGACGCACAGTGCGGAGTTCGCCGCGACAGTGGGTCGTTGGGTGACTGATGGTGTCGTTGTGCCATGGTTCCGAGGTCGCATCGGACCAGAAGGTGCACTTGATCCCGATGGTCACACTCGGTTTCGTGGCTCAGTATCGATGAATGCCGTCGCCAAGAATCTCGCCGCCGGTCTTGATGTGCGCACTGCATCACAGGTTGCTGCGCTTACTCACGATGCAGAGTCCTGGAAAGTCACTCTTGTTGACGGCTCGGAACTTGTTGCTGAAGTAGTGCTCGCTACTGCGCCAGTTCCTCAGACGATTGTGCTTTTGAAAAACGGTGATGTCGTGCTGACTTCAAGCGATGCGGCTGCGTTGAATGCGATTGCGTATGACCCATGTATTGCGTTGATGGCAGTTCTTGACGGACCCTCGGGGCTTACGGAACCGGGAGCAGTCGGTCCAGTCGAGGGTCCAATTGATTGGATGGCCGATAATCAATTGAAGGGGATCTCGCCAGTGCCCGCGGTGACCATCCACGCGACGTCAGAGTTCAGTCGTGCGCAGTGGGACGCGTCCGACGAAGCGATTACCGAAGCGTTGCTCACTGCGGCTCGTCTTGATGCAGCGGTGATCCCTGGATCAGTTCAGATTCAGCGGTGGCTCTACGCCCGACCGTCGGTTGAACACCCCGAACGATTTCTGCGCCTCAGTGACATGCCGCTGTTCGTCTGCGCAGGTGATGCGTTTGGTGGTGCAAAGGTCGAGGGAGCAGCCCTTTCGGGTGCAGCAGCTGCACAAGAGATTGAAAGCGCTCTCGGAAGAGGCGCGTGACAACTCCACCAGAGAAAGATTGTGTCGTGTGCGGACGCACGATCACTTGGCGCAAGAAGTGGTCGCGTTCATGGGATGAGGTTCGTCATTGCTCGGATGCATGTCGAAAACGGGGAATTCAGCCCGTTGATCAGGATCTTGAAACGGCCATCATGGAATTGCTCGCGAGTCGGCCTCGGAACGCGACGATTTGCCCAAACGATGCTGCAAAATTGGTAGTGGGCGAGGAATGGGACCGATTCGTCGAACCAGCTCGCGCCGCGGCTCGTCGACTTTCCGTCGAAGGCCGCGTTGTCATTACCCAAGGGGGCCATCGGGTTGATCCTTCGACCGCCAAGGGCCCGATCCGCATCGGTCTGACATGAGCGGGACGATGTTGCCGATTCCTGAACCCGGCCAAGAAGTGCAGTGGGTCGCGCAACATCTCAGGCATCTCTGTAGTGACGACGCACGCAGGTCGGAACGATTCGTTGGGACCCAAGCGGCTGCCGATGCAGCACTAGCGGCGTTGGATCTCACTGGTTATGCCGAGCGACGCAACGAGGTCTTGCCATTGGAGCGGCGCGGAGCTTCTGGTCTTTCGCCCTGGATTCGCCATGGCCTGCTCACACTTTCGCGAGTTTTCAAAGTGGCGACCGGACGATCAAAAGATATCCAAAAGTTTCGAGACGAACTTCGATGGCAAGAGTACGCACGTCATCTTTATGCGCGTTTAGGAAGAGCAACAGATTCACCGTTACGCAACGCTCCCGTTGTTCGCTCAACGAATGATGTCGAACCTTGGGATCGGTCAATGCGCTGCATCGAAGTAAATCTCAATGAGCTTGAGAGCGACGGGTGGATGGTGAACCAGACGCGCATGTGGCTGGCATCGGAGTGGTCGGTACGAAACGGTGCTGACTGGCGCGTCGGTGAGCAGTACTTCTTTACACACCTGCTCGATGGTTCTCGCGCCGCGAATCGACTTGGTTGGCAGTGGACGACTGGTGCCGGTTCATCCAAGGTGTACGGGTTCTCGCAGTCCCAAGTCCGTCGGCGGGCTCCTGAACTCTGCGATTCATGTGACCACCGCGATGCGTGTCCGATCCGCGAGTGGCCAGACGAACCAGAACTGTTGTCAGTTGAGCGCGATGCTCGCCTCCGGCACGATCCTGATTCTGAGATGACGGCTGGACCAAAGAAGGTCGAGCGGTCTTCGCTCCCTGAAGTGGTGTGGCTGACTGCGGAATCACTGGGCGATGACGACCCTGCACTGGCAGCACATCCCGATCTGCCGGTGATCTTTGTGTTCGATGAAGGGTTGCTTCGAACACTCCAACTTTCTTCGAAGCGTCTGGTGTTTCTCGCTGATCGTCTCGCCGAGTTGGGAGCCGAGCGCGCCCTTGAGATTCATCTTGGAGACCCGAGGAAGGTTCTCGCCGACCGGCCCCTCGCGGCCACGTTCGCGCCCGTGCCAGGTTGGAGGCACCGAGCGGACTCGTTGGCCCTCGCCGAGGTCCATCCTTGGCCGTGGTTGCAGCGGCCAGGTTCAGGATCAGTCGCCAGTTTCAGCGCGTGGTCGAATCAAAGGTGAGTTGAACTCCAATCGGTGTAACTTCCTCCTAATCGGAAGAGCTCGGGGGAGCAGTAATGGGGAGCAACGACGTAACGCTGGACACTGACGTCATCGTGGTTGGCGCCGGAATGTCTGGTCTGTACGCGCTGAAAGTACTGCGCGAGCGTGGGTTCCGCGTGATCGTTCTTGAGCGAGCAGCTGGTGTTGGGGGTACGTGGTTCTGGAACCGCTATCCCGGAGCTCGTTGCGATATTCCGAGTCTCGAGTACTCATTCGGCTTCGATCCCGAACTTGAACAGGAATGGGAATGGAGCGAACACTTCGCGGCGCAGCCCGAAATCGAGCGCTATCTCAATCACGTTGCTGATCGTTACAACCTGCGCCCAGACATTCGCCTCGAAACCGGTGTCGCCGCAATGACGTTCGATGAAAAGACCGACACGTGGGTCTTCGATACCGAAACTGGCGAACAACTGCGCTCTCGGTTCTGTGTGATGGGTACTGGTGGATTGTCGGCTCCGCATCGTCCCGATTGGCCGGGCATTGACACCTTTGCTGGCGACATCGTGCAGACAAGTTTGTGGCCCGAAGAAGGCGTGGCACTCGAAGGCCGACGGGTTGGGATCGTTGGAAATGGTTCTTCGGGGGTTCAAGCAATTCCGGAACTCGCGAAGTTGGCTGGTCATCTCACCGTGTTCCAGCGCACTGCCGCGTTCACTTGGCCTTCGCAGAACAAACCATTGACCGACAAAGAACAGGCCAAGATCAAGTCTCGATATCGCGAATTGCGCGCGCAGCAGTACGCATCGCCCCTCGCTACTGCCAATACAACGGGCGCAGTGATCTTCACGATTGCCGATCCCAACAAGCGCATTCTCGAAAGCACACCAGAGGAGCGCGAAGCTGCGCTCGCTGAACATGGTTTTAGTGCGGCACGTATCTGGGCCGATTCGGCCAAGGATCTCGATGCAAACGCGATGGCAGTTGAACTGTTTCGCGAGATGGTACGTCGCACGATTAATGATCCTGAACTTGCCGATTCGCTTTCTCCGAAGGATTACCCGATCGGTTGCAAACGCCCGGTACTCGACAACGGCTACTTCGAAACGTTTAACCGCGACGATGTGACCCTTGTTGATCTTCGCAAAGATCCGATTGTTGAAGTAGTGCCAGAAGGCGTTGTCACGTCGACGGGTTTGCAGGAACTTGATGTGTTGGTTTTTGCTACTGGTTTCGACGCAGTGTCTGGCGCGCTCACGCGTATCGACATGCGTGGCAATTCCGGACGCCTATTGCGTGATGAGTGGGCTGATGGCCCTCGCACATTCATGGGATTTGCCGTCGCCGATTTCCCGAACATGTTCATGATCATCGGACCAGGCAGCGTGGGCGTGCTCGCGACATATCCTCCGCATATCGAACTGCAGGTGGGTTGGATCGCCGACTTTCTCGATTATCTCGCGGCGAACGAGAAGACCCATGTGGAGGTCGAGTCCGACGCGCAAGAGGGATGGTGCGCAGAGGTTGAGGCTGCTGCTGTGGGTTCAATGTTCACTGCACCCTCGTGCAACTCCTGGTACAACGGCGGCAACATCGAGGGCAAAGCACGCGTGCTGCCGATTTACCTCGGTGGCCTTGACCGCTTCATGGCCCGAGCCCGCGACTTGGCCGCAAACGACTACGAAGGCTTTTCGATTCACTAACTGCTCGGCTCTCGAGCCCTGCGATCAGACATATCGCTCAGGGCCAAAGCCGCATTATGGTGCGCGAGGGGGGACTTGAACCCCCACACCCTTGCGGGCACAGGAACCTGAATCCTGCGCGTCTGCCTATTCCGCCACTCGCGCGAGTGGACTGGTGACTCTACTGCCCATTGTTGGGCCTCACGAATCCAAAATCGGCGCCGGTATGCGGGATTTCGCCATTCCGGTTGGCGGCATTGGATGAACTGCCTGCGGCTCTAACCTGTTCTCCGTGGGTCTCAAAGGGTTTGAACGTCGTCTCGAACATGCCGTGGAAGGTGTGTTCTCGCGAGTCTTTAAGAATGGCGTCCGCCCAATTGAAATCGGCCGCAAGCTCACCCGCGAGATGGACGATCATCGCACTGTCGATGTTCGCGGCCGCACCGTCGCCCCGAACTCGTTCACTATCGCCATTTCTCCCGACGACCATGATTCGTTCGTCGACATCGCCGATTCGTTGGCGCGGGAACTCTGCGATGCGGCTCGCGAGCATGCGCGCGACGAGGCCTATGGCTTCCTTGGCCCGGTTGAGATCGAACTAGTTGTCGACGACAATCAGCGCACCGGCACCTTCTCGATCGAATCCCGATTCAGGGAAGGTAAGGGCGGTGCCGGAGCCGGTTCACTGGTTCTACCCAGTGGCGAACGTTTCGTTCTGCACGAGCAAATGGTCAGCATCGGCCGCTTGCCTGAATGTGAAGTCACGTTGGTCGATCCGAACGTGAGCCGTCGTCACGCAGAAATACATCCGCGTGGCGTCGGATTTGTACTTGTCGATCTCGGATCCACCAATGGAAGCACTGTTAATGGCGTGCCGGTGCACGAGCGTGAACTTCGTGACGGCGACGAACTCGGTTTCGGAAGTATCCGACTCACGTTCCAGGCGTCCTGACAATGGTCTCTGACCAACTGCTTCTGGTTCTGAAGCTGTGCCTTCTCGCGCTTCTCTATCTGTTCTTCTTCCGTGTGGTTCGCGCGGTGTGGGCGGAACTCCGTCCTACTCCGCCGGTGCCCGCGGGCGGGATGACTGCTCCGGTTGCTGCACCCGCGCGCAAGCGCCGGAAAGAAGTGAAAAACGCAGTTCAAACCCGTCAACTTCTCCTTCGTGAACCGGTGGAGCTCGCAGGCAAGACGTGGCCCTTAGACGGAGAAGTTTCGATCGGCCGTGCCGCTGGTTGCCAAGTGACAATCGATGACACCTATGCATCGCAGATCCATGCACGCGTGTTCACTAGGGACAACCAATGGCAAATTGAAGATCTGGGTTCCACGAATGGAACATGGTTGAACCGACACAAGGTTTCGGGTCCGATGGTCATCAAGCCTGGCGATGTGGTGCAGATCGGTAACACCGTCATGGAGATGCAGTGACGCGTTTCGCCTGGGGAGCAGCCTCCGACACCGGCCGAGTTCGCGAGGCCAATGAAGACGCGTTCCTCGTTGTCGACGGGCTCTTCGCTGTTGCCGATGGGATGGGTGGACATCAAGCAGGCGAAGTAGCAAGTCACCTTGCCCTCGAAAGCCTTCAGTCAGGCTTTACCGCGGCGGGAACCGATGTGTTGGTGCGCGCCGTAGAAGACGCGAATCACATTTTGGTCGAGCGCTCAACCGCCGATCCCGAACTTGCCGGAATGGGGACAACCCTCGTTGCAATGGCACTTGTCGAAGCATCTGGTCGCGATGCAATCGGCGTTGTGAACGTTGGCGATTCTCGTCTCTATCTACTTTCCGATGGGAATCTTGCGCAGATAACTGAAGATCACAGTCTGGTTGCGACGATGGAGCGTCAAGGTCGTCTCACTGCCGCTGAAGCAGCGGTGCACCCCCAGCGGAACATCCTCACGCGTGCCCTTGGCATCGACGGAACTGTGCTTGTCGATTCATGGGAGATCCTCCCGGTCGTCGGTGATCGCTATTTGATCTGCAGCGATGGTTTGTTCAACGAGGTTGACGAAAGTCGCATTGCCGCAACTCTTCGACGCCTCGCTGACCCCAACGAGGCCTGTCGTGAACTGATTCGACTCGCCAATGAAGGCGGCGGACGCGACAACATCACGTGCGTCATCGTTGATATTGCCGATGATGCAGGTCGTGATCCAAAAGCTGATCCAGCGAATCGCGTGCGCAACTCGCATACCGGCGGCGACCTCACCGTCACGGAACCGCTAGAAGCAGAACTGAAGGCACCTCGAGCCCCAGGAGGAATCCGGAGCTCCTTTACTTGGCGTGTCTGCACGTTTATCACCGCCTTTGTCTTTGTGATCCTCGCCGGATTCGCGTTCATCTGGTGGACGGGTACGAAGACTTGGTACGTCGGTGTCGATGGCGACAAAGTGGCCGTCTTCCATGGGAAGCCTGGCGGTGTGCTCTGGATCCAACCAACGCTTGCGGAAGATTCTGAACTCTTGATCGCCAACATTCCTCAATCGGCGGTCGTCGACGTTCAGAACGGGGTCGAACAACCCTCTCTTGATTCGGCTCGTTCGTATATCGACAATTTGATTGAACGGAACTCGAAGACGTCAACAACCACGACCCGCGCAGCTTCGTTGGGTGCATCGACGTCGAGTACGACAACAACGATTGTGCGGTGAAGCGGTGACGCGCCGGCGCAATACAGAACTTGGACTGATGCTGATGACGGTCGTAATCGTTTGCGCGGCCTATGTATTGGCCAGTCTTGGTTCTGATTCGCGCATCCCGGCGAACATCATTCCGTTTCTGGTTGCCGTCATTGCCCTCTTCATGGGCGCTCACTTTGCCGTGAGAAAGTTGGCGCCAGGCGCTGATCCGATTCTTCTTCCAACAGTGACATTGCTGAATGGGCTTGGCTACGTCGTCATTGCCGGGCTGAATGAAAAATTGGCGGCGGCGCAGGCGACGTGGACGGCGATCGCAATTCTTGGGTTTGTTCTCACCCTCTGGTGGGTAAAACGCCCGCGCGATCTCGAGCGTTTTCGGTACACATTCGCGCTTGTCGGTATCGGTCTTCTTCTTCTACCTCTGGTTCCAGGTTTGGGTTACGACGCCGGAAGTGGCAGCAAAATTTGGGTGAAATTCGGGCCGATCAACTTTCAGCCCGGTGAGGTAGCGAAAGTTGCCTTAGCGATCTTTTTTGCGGCGTATCTCGCCGACCAACGTGAGCTCATCGCAACGAGTCAATGGAAGATTGGACCTCTTCGACTCCCGCATCCGAAGTACTTGGGGCCGGTGCTGATCGCTTGGGGAGTCACTCTGCTTGTGATGTTCTACCAAAAGGATCTGGGTTCATCGCTGCTGTTCTTCGCGTTGTTCCTCGTGATGATCTGGGTTGCGACACAACGCACATCGTTCCTCGTGATTGGTGGAGGACTCTTTGCTGCGGGAGCAATTTTCGCTTGGAAAACTCTCGATCACGTGAAAGTTCGCGTTGATATTTGGCTTGATCCATGGAAGACCCCAAGTGGCAACGGATACCAAATCATCCAGGGAATGTTTGCAATGGCGTTTGGAGGTTTTACCGGAACGGGCCTCGGTCGTGGCGGTGATACCCGGATACCCGCAGCGGAGAACGACTTCATCTTTGCCGTGATCGCTGAAGAACTCGGACTGCTCGGCGGCGCATTAATCATCATTGCGTACTTGTTAGTAATCGGTTCTGGTTTGCGTATTGCCGCGGACACCGATCAGGTTTTCGACAAGCTGTTGGCAACGGGTTTCACCCTGCTGCTTGGTTTGCAGGCGTTCATCATCGTTGCCGGTGTGCTCCGTCTTCTGCCGCTCACTGGTGTTGCGCTTCCCTTCATTTCTTACGGCGGGTCGTCGTTAGTTATGAATTACGTGATCCTTGCGCTTTTGTTGCGTATTAGCGATCAAACCTCAAAGCGAGCGATGAACCGTGCGGCGGCGGAGGTGGCGGCATGAATCGCAGCATTATGAAGCTTGGGGTCGTACTTGTTGTTCTTTATGTCGCTTTGTTTGCGAAACTGAATTGGATTCAAGTTGTCGATAAGAACAGCCTTGATTCGAATCCGCTGAATACGGCTCAGGTTCGGCGGGATTTCAACCGCCCGCGTGGCACAATTCTCACAGCCGACGGAACAGTGATCGCTCAGAGCGTGGCGAACCCCGACACCAATTCGGAATTCAAACGAATGCGGGTGTACCCCGAAGGCGAACTCTTTGGTCAGACCACTGGCTATTTTTCGTTTCGCTATGGCTCATCAGGTCTTGAGCGGCAGTACAACGACGAACTCTCCGGTTCGACATTCGATCAACAGGTGAAGAGTTTCGGTGACCTATTCGTGGCGCGTGAAAACGTTGGCAACGTTTCCATTTCGCTACGCAAAGACATACAGGAAACCGCGCGAACGCAACTTGGTAATCGTGAAGGTTCAGTTGTTGCTCTCGACCCACGCACCGGGGCGATCCTTGGGTCGTGGAGTTGGCCTTCGTATGACCCGAACACGGTGAGTTCTCTCGACAAGACAATCGCCGAAACGTCATGGAAGTTTCTCAACGCCGCACCTGGTGTTCCGATGCGCGCGCACTTCTACCAAGATCGGTATTTCCCGGGTTCAACGTTCAAAGTCGTCACTAGCGGTGTTGGTCTTCAGACCGGGAAAGTCACCAATACTGAACCGGCGTATCCGTATGTGAACGGTTACACACCGGAAGGAACGAATAAGCCGATCATGAACTTTGGTGGTGAAACCTGTGGGGGGACGCTGCCTGAAATTCTTCGTGTGTCTTGTAACTCGTCATTTGCGCAAATGGGTGCAGAGACGATTGGTGCTGTCGACATGGTGGCTGGCGCTGGTTCCTTTGGATTCAACGCAACGGTCCCGCTCGACATGCCTGAACCGGTCAAGTCGGTGTTTCCCACGAACCTTGGAAATAATCAGGCCAAACTCGCTATGTCATCAATCGGCCAGAACGATGTGCAGGCAACGCCATTACAAATGGCGATGGTGGCCGGAGCAGTTGCCAATGGTGGCGTCATCATGAAGCCGCATCTCCTCTTCGAGGTTCGCAACGTTCAAGGTGATGTTGTGTCGTCGTATGCGCCATCAAAGTGGCTCACCCCAATGTCGTCCTCGTCGGCAGCGACACTTTTCGATGACATGGTTGGCGTCGTGAAGGGCGGAACGGCAACTGGGATGGCTATTCAGGGCTGCACGGTTGGTGGAAAGACCGGCACTGCCCAGCTCGGCACCGATCCGCCCAAGAGCCACACCTGGATCATGGGCTTTGCTGGTCCTCCTGGGAAACCGCCCACGGTGGCGGTGGCGGTTGTCGTCCTTAATCAGTCGGGCGGAAGCGAGGCCACGGGTGGTCGAGTCGCTGCGCCGATTGCCAAAGCGGTGCTCCAGACCGCACTCGCTGCGCAGGGCGGCTGCTGAAGGGCAGATTCCTCGGCTGGGTGCGACGTACCGCTGGCAAATCGGTCCTAGTCTTTGCGACGATGAGTGACACTCCTGCGGGCCCCACAGTTTTCAATGATCGCTACGAACTGCATCGGAAGTTGGCGCGAGGCGGCATGGCCGACGTTTACCTCGCTCGAGACCTCCTGCTTGATCGACCCGTGGCGGTGAAGGTCCTTTTCACCGAGCATGCGCGTGACGCCTCATTTGTCGAGAGATTCCGTCGCGAAGCGCAGGCTGCGGCCAATCTGAATCAGCCCAACATTGTTGCGGTCTACGACTGGGGTCAGCAGTACGGCACCTATTTCATTGTTATGGAATATGTCGAAGGCCGTCCGCTTTCCGAGATCATCCGTACCGAAGGCCCGCTTCATCCCAATCGTGCCGCCGAAATCACTGCTGATATTGCAGCGGCACTTGGCTTCGCTCATCGCAATGGCGTTGTTCACCGCGATGTGAAGCCAGGAAACATTCTCATCACTCCCACCGGTCAAGTGAAGGTCGCCGATTTTGGTATCGCTCAGGCGGCAACCACCGGCGATTCGGCTGTGAATCTCACTCAAGCTGGTTCAGTAATGGGTACAGCGACGTACTTCTCGCCCGAACAAGCGCAGGGTCATGCAGTTGATCCGCGTTCAGATCTTTATTCACTCGGTTGTGTGCTCTACGAAATGCTTGCCGCGCGTCCGCCATTTTCGGGGGATTCGCCGGTAGCGGTTGCCTATAAGCACGTGCAGGAAGTACCGGTTGCACCGAGTCGCATCAATCCAAATATTCCTCCCGCTCTTGAAGCAATCGATCTCAAATTGCTCGCAAAAGATCCAGGTCAACGATACGCGTCTGCCGAGGATCTTCGTTCCGACCTTCGTCGTTTCCTTGAAGGCCAGCCAGTTCTCGCCGCCGGTTTCATCGCCGGCGGAGCTGGCGCAGCGGCGGGCGTTGTGATCGGTGCCGGCATTGCCGGTGCCACACCAGCTGACGCAACAACAATGGTTCCGGCAGCAACCGGTGCGGGCGGTGCTGGCGTCGGTGGTCCGCCCACAACTTCAGGTGAGTACTCGCCACCTCCGAAGCAGAATCGCACGGGCCTTTATGTTGGGCTCACCATTGGCGCACTTGTTCTGATCGCGCTCATTTTGTTCTTCGTCGGGTCAAGCATGGGCAAGTCGGTTGTAAAGGTTTCTGTTCCCGATGTCACCAGCAAGAGCGTTACCGATGCCACAAATGCCTTAAGTGCTGAGGGTTTCAAGGTGTCAGTCAAGAACGTGGCCAACGACACGGTTCCTGCAAACCAGGTGTTCGAGCAGTCGCCAAAGGGCAATACCAACGCTGGCAAAGGTTCGACAGTAGAGATCACTGTGAGTTCCGGAATCGGCGATGGAACGGTTCCCGATGTCGTAGGTCGAACCCAAGCTGCAGCGGAATCGTTGCTGAAGACCAACAACTTCATTCCTGAAGTGAAGGAAGCTTCGAGCGACACGGTTGCTAAGGGCACTGTCATTTCTCAATCGCCGAGTGCGAATGGGAAGGCGACGAAGAATTCGGTTGTGACAATCACCGTGTCAAGTGGTGCGGGCGATGTATCTATTCCGAATGTTGTCGGGCTCAGTGCGGCAACGGCATCGAACCAACTTGGCCAGGCTGGGTTCACGGTGACAACAACATCGCAGTCGTCATCGACAAATCCAACTGGAACCGTGATCAGCACGAACCCGACCGCAGGAACAAAAGCGTCAAAGGGTTCTGCGGTTGCCATCGTTGTTTCGACTGGTCCGCCAGCATCGACCACGACAACGACCACCAGGCCTTCTTCGACAACGATTACTGCCGACCCGAACTAATCGGCTGCGCCCTTCGGGTCGTGCCGTTTCGTTTCGCGTGCGTGGTCTAGTGACCGCAGCGTTCGAGGAAGTTGCCCACGAGTTGATGGCCGCCCGCGGTCAGAATTGATTCGGGGTGGAACTGCACGCCTTCAACATCGAAGTCACGATGGCGAAGTCCCATCACTAAACCGTCAGAGGTCTGAGCGGTGATCTCAAGACACTCGGGCACGCTGTCGCGCTCGACAACAAGCGAGTGATAGCGCGTGGCTTCGAACGGGTCGGGAAGCCCGGCAAAGACGCCTTTGCCTTCGTGTGAAATAAGCGATGTCTTCCCATGCATAAGTTGCGGTGCACGCACAACATCGCCGCCGTATACCTGACCGATGCATTGATGGCCGAGACAAACACCGAACACAGGAACGCGGCCAGCGAAGGTGGTGATGACCTCATTCGAGAGGCCGGCGTCTTCGGGACGGCCAGGACCAGGACTGATGAGCACACCGTCAGGAGCGAGTTCTTCGATCTGCTCGATCGTGAGCGCGTCACTGCGATGCACCAATGGGTCAGCCCCCAGCTCGCCCAAATATTGGACCAGGTTGAAGACAAACGAGTCGTAGTTATCGAGAACAAGGATGCGTGCGGCCATCGCCGGAGGACCCTATCGGCCGGGGCCGGTCGCGCCTGACGAGTTTCCCGTCGACCGCTACGCTCGGCATCTATGGCTACCGAAAAGCGCCCTGCACCCTCTCGTCGCACCGGCGGCCGTGTCACCCCGAAGGGTGGCCCCACCAAGAAGTCGGCTGAATCTGCCCATGGCGGGCCGGCAGCCTCAACTCGCTATACGCCCCGATCGGAAACAATCCACGCCCCGAGCCCCGCGTGGCTGCCTGTGGTCATGATCGCCCTGTTCCTCTTGGGCTTGCTCGTGATCTTCTTCCACTACGTCAATCTGTTCCTGCCTGGTGCGGCAAGTAACTGGTGGCTGCTGGGCGGCTTGGGCTTCATCCTCGGCGGGATCATCGCCGCAACGCAGTACCGATAGCCATCACCGCGGAGGCCGCAGCGGGCCCCAACGCAGGGTAAACGGCCGGTGACCACTCCCATTGTTGTCCACAGACTGTGGAGAACGATTTAGAGATCGTCGATGGGCGTCATCATGACCATGTCATCCTGACAATGCCTTGGGGCTTCAGGATCTTGGTCAGGAGCAACGGTCATGCGGACTTCGGTTCCGCAGATCTCGCAGCGGTAGGTGATCTTCACTTTTCGCAGTTCACCCACAGGGGGTGGTTCAGGGATCGGACGGGCCATCCCGCCCAGCATCAATACACCGATGCGGAGGATGAGCCAGGCCACCAGGCCAGCCACGATGACCTTGAGTGGTGAGTACCCAGCGAGAACGGCCGCTACACCGCCGGCGAGGGCGAAAAGGTCGATGACCGGATGTTTGGGTCGCCACCGGCCGCGTTCGTCGGTGGTTTCTGTGGTGGCCATGATGATGGTGGCGTTCGCGAGACCGCCACCTTCACACATGGTCTGCAATCCGTATCGACCACCGGTGCGCTCAAGTTCGCACAACAGGGTGCCGAGAAGGCGAGTGCCGGATGCGCCGAGCGGATGGCCAAGAGCGATAGCGCCACCGTTCACGTTGACCTTGCTCATGTCGGCACCGAGTTTTCGCGTTGCCACGCAAGCACAACTGGAGCGAATGCTTCGTTGATTTCGATGAGGTCAATGTCATCGAGTGACAGGCCGGATTTCTCAAGGATCTTTATCGTCGCCGGAATTGGTCCGGTGAGCATGATGCGCGGATCAACGCCTGCGAGTGAGAAGGAATGAAAACGCGCTCGTGGGGTGAGTCCGTGTTTCGAAGCCGCGGCTTCACTCATGATGAGAACTGCTGACGCGCCGTCGGTGATTTGCGAAGAGTTGCCCGCGGTGATGACGCCATCCGGAGTAAATGCGGGCTTCAGAGCAGCAAGTGATTCGGGGGTTGTGGTGTCTCGGATTCCTTCGTCGTTGCGCAACAATCCGTCGGTGGGAATGATCTCACCTGAGTCTTTGTCGCGTCGCCGTGCTTCGACTGGATGAATCTCTCGTTCGAAACGACCCTCGTCGCGTGCTCGCGCCGCGCGCTGTTGTGATTCAGCGGAAAACTCATCGAGTTCTTCTCGGCTGAGATTCCATTGTTCGGCAATGAGTTCGGCGGACAATCCTTGCGGAATGAGGCCGCCTGCATCTTTGTAACGAGCCTCAACGCGTGAGCCGAATGGGAAACCAACACCTTGACCAAACGACGCGCCCATGGGGACCAAGCTCATGACTTCAACACCGGCAGCGATCACGATGTCGTGTACACCGGCCATGACACCTTGCGCAGCAAACGCCGCTGCTTGTTGTGATGAACCACATTGGCGATCGATGGTTGTCGCCGGAACGGTTTCGGGGAAGCCCGCCGCTAACGCGGCATTACGGCCGATATTCAGTGACTGCGCGCCAACCTGAGAGACACAACCCATGAGCACGTCTTCGATAAGTGCGGGGTCGAGATCGTTTCGTTCGACGAGAGTTGAAAGAACTTCGCCGGCGAGGTCGGCTGGATGCCAACCCGACAAGGATCCATTTCGCTTACCGCCAGGGGTGCGAACGACGTCAACGATTACTGCATCAGGCACGGTGGTCTCCCGGGTCGTGGTGTCCCGGTCAGCTAACCGGGTGGTTACAGCGTGCCAGCGTCGCGCTGGGACTGCACAGGATTGTCATTTTCCCAGATCATCTGGATTTCCTCGAACGTGCGGCCCTTAGTTTCTGGGACTCGCTTCCAGATCCAGAAATAGGCGAGGACAGAGAAAAATGCGAACAAGTAGAACGTCGCAGAGTTGCCGATGGATTCAATAAGGGTGAGGAAGAACTGACTCACGAGCCAGGCTGATCCCCAGTTGAAGGCAGTAGCGACAGCGACGGCACGACCGCGAACTCGGTTCGGGA
This sequence comes from Actinomycetota bacterium, assembly GCA_026393455.1. Classification (GTDB taxonomy): domain Bacteria; phylum Actinomycetota; class Acidimicrobiia; order Acidimicrobiales; family Acidimicrobilacustridaceae; genus Acidimicrobilacustris. The sequence goes on along the minus strand of JAPLAE010000005.1, from coordinate 14,490 downwards.
AGATCTCGTTGATGACGGTCCACACCACTGGTCCAAGTGAGAAGGCGAATGACGCGATGAACACCACGAGTGCAACGAGTGTGATGAGGCCGGCGGTTGTCGGCCCACCTGAGCCGGCACCGGTTGTATCCGCCTTGTCCATGAAATGGAACGTGACGCCGACGGTGGTGAGCGAGAGTGTCATACCTACGAGTCCGGCCAACAAGAGTGGTCTGCGGCCAAATCGATCGACATACACAACTGCGATCAAGGTGGCAAGGACATTGACTGCGCCAATGGCCCAAGTCGTAGCTGCAGCTTGACCTTGCGGAGTTTCAAATCCGGCTTGAGCGAAAATCTTGTTTGCGTAATAAATAATGGCGTTGATGCCGGTGATCTGCTGGAACACCGCCAGACCGATACCAACCATGAGTGGCTTGCGGAGTTTCTTTGAGAAGACTTCTCCCCACGTCGCTGGGCTTTCATCTTCTTCGCGCGATGCTTCTTCGATCTCGTTGATTTCTGCTGTTGCATCAACATCGGGTCGAACCTTGCTGAGTGCCTTAATGGCGTCGTCTTTGCGCCCGACTTTCAAAAACCATCGGGGTGAATCAGGCATTGGCAGCATGACAAGGAACAACAAGACAGCGGGTACTGCCGAAATGCCGAGCATGACTCGCCACGTGTCTTTGCTAATGAGAGCTTGGTTGACGAGGTAGGCAACGAAAATGCCCATCGTGATGGCGAGTTGGTAGATCGAAACAAATCGACCGCGCAGGCGAGTGGGTGCTTGTTCGGCTGCATAGAGCGGCGCAGCAACAGACGCAACGCCGACACCGAAACCAACAACGAGACGCCCAATGACGAGGATCGTTGTTCCTGGCGCAAGCGATTCAAGTAGTGCGCCAATCACAAACAAAATTGCGGCGAGAAGAATGGTGAGTCGGCGACCGATCTTGTCAGCGAGACTTCCAGCGACGAGTGCACCGACCAACGCTCCGAGGGTTACCCACGAGGTGATGATCTGAATCATCGCGGTGTTGGTATTGAAAGTTTTCTGGATGCCATCGAGGGCACCGGCGATGACGCCTTGGTCGTAGCCAAAAAGAAGGCCCGAGAGCATGATGACGGCGCCAACAAGCAGCAGCCACTTGCCCATCTTTGGTTTCGCTTGCGTCGCGCCTACCGCGGTGCCGTTCGCTTCGTCTGCCATGGTTCCCCCTCGATCGGTGAGGTCACGCTAGGCGTAGTCGACAAGCCCATGACGGACTCTTGCGCTCTCTTAGCGGCTATTCCAGCGCAGGACTGCAGGGGTCTCTCGTTCCCAGCCGAGAAGACTCAGGGTCGCAGGGTCAAGGACGAATCGTTGGCCTTCGATGGGGTTGAGCTCACACCATCGGGCGGCAAGAACGCGGAGGATATGGCCGTGTGCAAAAACAATGGCGTTGCCGCTTTGTGAGCGCGCCCGCGCAATGACTCGATCGGCGCGGGCGGAAACCTGTTCAATGGTTTCGCCGTTTAGGCATCTTCCATTCCAGATCGTCCAACCAGGTTCGGTTTCACGAATCTTGGTGGTGGTGAGTCCTTCGTAGTCGCCGTAGTCCCACTCGTGCAGGTCATCATCGAGAACTGCCTGTTCGCGTAATCCGGCGAGCTCACAGGTTCGCTGGGCACGTTGCAACGGGCTGCAAAGAACGAGTGAGAAGTCGATGTCCGAGAGAAGTTTGCCGGTCTCTTGAGCTTGCAGTTCACCTTCAGGAAGTAATGGAATATCGCTACGCCCTGTGTGTTGACCGCTCACGCTCCATTCCGTTGCGCCGTGGCGAACGACATAGAGCAATGGATGATTCGCCGTTGCGCTCATGGGTGGGAATGGATCAGTGGTTCGCTGGGCCATCCGCCATGTCCCCGTGTCAGCGCTCGAGCTTCGTTTGGTCCCCATGAACCTTGCGCATACTTCTCGACCGGTGGGAAGTCGGTGAGGATGCGCTCGACAATTCGCCACGATTCAAGAACAGAGTCTTCGCGTGCGAACAGTGTGGGGTCGCCTTTCATCGCTTCTTCGATCAGAAGTTCATACGGTTCAGGTCCGGTGTCACGTCGTTCGTCGGGGGGAGGAGCAAGCGTTATTGCTTCGGGCATCATCGTTTCGCCCGGTTCTTTATGGAGCCAAGTAATGGCCGCGAAGTTTTCGGGCTTTGCTTCGATGCGAATGGAATTGTTGGGAACATGATCGTGGTCATCAATCCACAATGGCCGTGGCGGGCTTTTGAATTCGATTGTCATCTCGGTGACGGTTTCGGCCAACGCTTTGCCAGCGCGGAGATAGAACGGAACGCCGCTCCAGCGTGGTGAATCGATATCGAGACGGAATGCTGCGTAGGTCTCAGTATCGGAATTGGGTTTCACTCCGACAACATCGAGATAGCCGTCGTACTGACCGCGCACAAAGTTCTTGGGCTCAACAACGCGACAGGCTTCAAGAACCTTTCCCTTCTCATCGCGAAGAGATTTCGAGTGCTCGTTGACGGGTTGCTCCATTGCGAGCAACGCAACCATCTGCAGAAGATGATTCTGCATGACGTCCCGCATGGCGCCAACCGAGTCGTAGAACGAACCACGGTCTTCAACGCCGAATGCTTCGGCCATCGTGATCTTCACCGATGAAACAACGTTGCGGTTCCAGAGTGGTTCAACGATTGCATTAGCGAAACGCGTGACAAGAAGACTGCGGAGTGCTTCTTTTCCGACGAAGTGATCAATGCGGAAGATTGCCGATTCTGAGAAGTATTCGTGGAGCGTGGCGTTGAGGGCAACTGCGGAGTTGTAGTCGCGTCCGAAAGGCTTTTCGATGATCAGACGAGCCCCTTCGGCGAGACCACAATTGGCGATGCCGGTGGCAACCGTGGCGAAGAGCGATGGCGGAACGGCGAGGTGGAAGATTGGATGCTTGGTACCCCCCGCTTGACGAGCGAGTTCAGCGAAGGTCGCAGGGTCGGCATAGTCGCCAGTGACATAGGACATCTTTGATGCGAGACGGTCGAACGCCGCCTGATCCCATTCCTCGCCGGCCTCAGCAATGGCGTCGCGACAGTGACTGCGCAGATCGTCGTCAGTCCAGGCCTCACGGGCGACCCCAATGACTGGAATGCCGAGACGGCCTCGGCATTCGAGGCGGTAAATCGCAGGGAACAGCTTCTTCTTGGCGAGATCACCTGAGGCACCAAACATGACGAGGAGGTCTGAGATGGGTGCATCGGTCAACGATTGCAGCGGCATGGGGTCTCCCTAACGAAGCCGTGGGCGAGGCTCAAACTACTCAGTACCGGCCGAGGATGGCGGTGGCGCTGCGGTATAGGTGTGGCTGAAGTCATAGCCACGCGGAAATGGGGTCTGACCTTTATGACGTGGATGTGAACAGAAGTGGGTTCTTCTTTCGGTTCGCGTGGCGCAGTCATAGGATCGACAACCGTGTCCACCGGGACACCTGGAGGTGGTGCGAAGTGCACGTCGTCGTTGTTGGATGCGGCCGAGTCGGGTCTGGTCTTGCCGCCACATTGGTTGAGCAAGGTCACACGGTTTCGGTGATTGATCGAAAGGCAACGGCATTCCGCCGACTGCCCGAGAATTTCAGTGGCGACACCATCGTTGGTGTTGGTTTCGATCGCACGCGTCTTCGTGCTGCTGGTATCGAACGAGCTGATGCGCTTGCCGCTGTGACGAACGGCGACAACTCCAACATTCTTATCGCGCGCACTGCGCGAGAGTTCTTCCATGTCGATCGTGTTGTCGCTCGCATTTACGATCAGCGCCGCGCCGCGATTTACGAACGTCTTGGTATCTCAACGGTCGCAACTGTGCAGTGGGCGATCGAACGGGTGCTTCGTCGCATCCAGCCCGACACTGACGGTGTCGAGTGGGTTGACCCGAGCGCTCGGGTCTGTCTTGTTGAACGCGTCGTTCCCATTTCTTGGGCGGGCCGTCCGCTCGTTGATCTTGAAGCCGAAGGTCGCTCTCGTGTCGTAGCCCTCACCCGATTGGGTGTTGCGCAACTGATTAGCTCTGCGCTTCTTGCCCAAGAGGGAGACATCGTGTGGGTTGCCATTGATGGTGATCACATTGGAGATTTCGATCGACATCTTGCGTCGGCACCGAGTCAAGGAGGACTTCACTGATGCGCGTTGTCATTGCAGGTGGCGGAAACGTTGGAACGTACATTGCCACTGAACTCCAACAGGCTGGTCACGAAGTTCTTATTGTCGAAGTAGATCCCGCACGTGTTGCTCAGGCTCAGGCCGATGGCGAACCCGCAGGCGTGAAGTGGCTTGTCGTAGATGGTTGTGAAGTTTCTGAATTCGCTAAGGCCGAACCCGATCGCGCCGATGTCGTCGTAGCCGTAACTGGTGACGACGAAGACAACCTCGTGATCTCGCTTCTCGCCAAGCAGGAATTCAGCGTGCCGCGTGTTGTGGCTCGCGTAAACAATCCGGCAAATGAGTGGATGTTCAACGCGAGCTGGGGCGTCGACGTTTCTGTCTCAACCCCGCACATGCTCACTGCACTCGTCGAAGAGGCAGTCACCGTTGGCTCGCTCGTTCGCATCATGAGTTTCGAGAACGATTCGGCACGGCTTTCCGAGATTCGACTCGCTGATAGTTCGCCAGCGAATGGCGTGACGATCGACAACCTCGGTCTTCCCCGTGAGGCCACAATCGTGGCCATCGTTCGTGACAGCAAGGTCGTCTTCCCACATAGCGACGTCACGCTGGGTGCGGGCGATGAAGTCATGGTTCTGGCCATGGCGGAATGTGAAGACGCAGTTCGCAAGATTTTCGTTGGCTAAATCCCTGTGGGCCATGGTCGGTTCGTCCTGACCATGGCTCCGTCGCTCTTTGCGGCAATACTGTTGATCCAGTGAGGGGAGTATCCCATCACGGCGGTGTCGTCAACACGGCGCAACGGCTCTTGAGCCCGAGCTCCCGGTGCCGCTGGTTCGTCTGAGTCGGAAACGGCTCGGGTGAGCGGGAGAGACCTCCGGTCGGTGAATCGTTCGCGATTCCCCAATCGTCCATGTGACATGACCGGAGTTTCTTTGTGACCCTCGAATCAATGCAAACGCAACGCAGCGACTGGTGTGCTCTAACGAGCGATCAGGTTGCTGCGCGGCTTGCAGTTGATTGCGGCGTTGGGCTGTCAGCCCCAGACGTGGCGGAGCGTCAGGGTGCAGTTGGTCTGAATCGATTGGCCGAACCACCTCGGCGTTCGAAGTTGCGGGTGTTTCTCGACCAGTTCCGCACGGGAATCGTCTATGTGCTCGCCGGCGCAGGTCTGATCGCCGGTGTTCTCGGCGATATCAAGGATCTCATCATCATCTTTGTTGTGCTTTTTGTAAATGCCATTCTTGGCTACGCACAAGAAGCGAAGGCATCGAACGCATTGGCCGCTCTAGAAAAAATGCTCGTGACTCGCGTGCGGGTTCGCCGAAACGGAATTGCCGACGAAGTTTCGATGGACCAACTCGTTCCTGGCGACCTTGTTCTTCTTGAAGCTGGCGATCGAGTGCCAGCCGACGGTCGCCTGATGTTGGCGGCGAACCTTTCGGTCGATGAATCTTCGCTGACCGGCGAATCAGTCCCGGTCGAAAAGCGCGCAGACGCGGTCACAGTCACCGACGGCCCCATTGGCGATCGCATTGGCATGGTGTTTATGAACACCACCGTCAGTCGTGGTCGCGCCGAGGTCGTGGTCACGAGCACGGGTATGGCGACGGAAATGGGCAAGGTCGCCGAGATGTTGGTGTCGGCGAAGCCGTCAAAGACGCCACTCGAACGACAACTCGATGCGCTCAGTAAAACTCTTGCCGTCATAGCGGGCGTGGCGGCCACTGTGGTGTTCATCGTGCAACTCATTGTCGGTGAGTCATTCAACACGGCGATCCTGGGTGCCGTTGCACTCGCAGTTGCTGCGATCCCCGAAGGGCTTCCTGCGGTTGTCACCGTCACGCTCGCGATCGGCATCTCGAAGATGGCGAAACAAAACGCCATCGTGAAGCGGTTGCACTCGGTAGAAACGCTCGGTTCAACCTCAGTCATTTGTTCCGACAAAACTGGAACACTCACGCTCAATCAGATGACGGCGCACGAAGCAGTTCGTGGGGGCCAAGTGTGGTTGGTGAGCGGGGGCGGCTACGGCGTGGTTGGATCCATTACTTCGGCGGGCGGCCATGTCGTGGGGGCTGATGTCGCGGCCGCTGCGCTACTTCCTGCGGTTTTGTGTTCCGACGTGGTGCTTGTCCCTAATGCCGAGGAGGGGCCTGCCATCATCGGCGACCCAACCGAAGCAGCACTGGTGGTGCTTGGCGCTAAGGCCGGGCTCGATGCGGTGATTGAACGCGCTCGTCGGCCTCGGCTTTGGGAAATCCCGTTCGATTCGGCCACGAAATATATGGCGACCTTCCATCGGCTCGATCCAGATGATCCGCAGAGTGATGTCTTGCTTTGCGTCAAAGGTGCGCCCGATGTCGTACTTGGTTTGTCGTCGACATTTGCCGGGCAGGACGGCATCGAACAATTGCTGACCGAGTCCGAGCGGGGATTCCGTCGCGCCGAAAACGATCGTCTGGCTTCGCAAGGGATGCGTGTGTTGGCAGTGGCGACACGTCGTCTTTCGGCGGCAGAGGCGGTCGATGCCGAGGGCGTCGTTGTTCGTCCTGATGCATGGGTAAACGAACTTCGCCTCGAACTTCTTGTTGGGATTGTCGATCCCGCAAGAACCGAAGCTCGCGATGCGATTGCGCTTTGTCACCGCGCCGGTATCGACGTGAAGATGATTACTGGCGATCATGCCGTCACCGCCGGTGCAATTGCCGCCCAACTTGGCATTCAGGGTGAAGTCGTAACCGGCGACGACCTCGATGCGATGTCCGACGAAGAACTCGCCACACGTATTGGCAGCATTGCCGTATGCGCTCGCGTGTCGCCTGAGCACAAAGTCCGTGTTGTCGAAGCACTTCGTTCGAACGGCGAAATTGTTGCAATGACCGGCGACGGCGTGAATGATGCCGCAGCCCTCCGTCGTGCCGATATCGGCGTCGCCATGGGAATCACTGGCACCGAAGTCACCAAAGAAGCCGGCGACATGGTTCTGGCCGATGACAACTTCGCCACCATTGTCGACGCCGTTCGCGGCGGTCGAGCTGTCTACGACAACATTCTGAAGTTCGTTCGCTTTCAGGTTGCCACTGCCATCGGTGCAATCTCGGCGATTCTCGGTGCATCGATTCTTGGTCAGCACGTGCCGTTCACTCCGCTGCAGGTGTTGTGGGTAAACCTGATTGCCGATGGACCTACGGCGATCTCGCTCGGCGTCGATGCCCCGGCTCCGGGTTTAATGCATAGAAATCCAGCGCCTTCAGATTCGCCAATCTTGAATCGCAAGCGACTGACGCAGGTAGTGCTGCAGGGCATCGTCACGGCGCTCGGTGTTTTGGCTGTGTACATGTATGCGATTCAGAATTACCAGCCTGGCCTTAAGGAAGGGGAGGCTCCGATCTTGGCCATGACGATGGCATTTACTGCATTCGTTTTTGCACAACTCGTCAATGTCTTCAACGCTCGATCCGAAACGGCAACGGTGTTTTCGAAATACACCTTTTCGAACTGGAAACTTTGGGCATCAGTGGTCTTCGTTTTCGCCATGCAGGTCCTGCTGACAGTTGTCGAGCCGCTGCGAAAACTGTTTGAAACGGAACCGCTTTCCATTTCGCAATGGGGGATCTGCCTCATTCCTCCGGCAGCGCTACTCATAGCTGTTGAACTCTGGAAGTTCATCGTTCGTCACAGAGCGGAACGTGCCGATTCTTCGAGTGACGACAAATGACAGATCCTTCGCATAGCGGGCCTCGAAAACGGTTTGAAGAATTTGAACAGGCCGCAATAGAGGCCGAGTTCGAAACCGGTCGTCAAGAAGAGTCAGTCGCCGAGGCGAAGCGGCACATTCTTATTCGTATCGGACGTATGACTCTCGGCGTCGTTGTTCTTGTTGCGGGGCTCTTGATGCTTCCGTTGCCAGGACCAGGCCTTGTCACCATTGCTGCAGGCCTCGCGCTTTTGGCTTCCGACGTTCCCTACGCGCGCAAACTTCTTGAGCGTGTTCGAAAGCGCTTACCCGCCGATGCTGAAGGAAACGTGTCACGGTCAGTAGTGATCGGTGGTCTCGTGATCAGTGTGATCACGGTCAGTTTCAGTGTTTGGTTGACATTTTTCCGCTAACAAACACCTAACAATGGTTCAGGGAACGATGCTGGCCCACGCGTCGAGGAGTAGATCGTCGCCCGCAGTGTCGAGCGCATTTGCGACGATCGAGCCGCGGTTCCACGCCCATGCATACAAACTCGATGCGGGGCCGCGCACTGCCAGATCACCCTTAGCGTGCTCGCGGATGGTGGTGGGTTGACCGTTGACGAACGTCGTGAGCCATTCACCCGGTGCATCGGTGCAGTGAAGGTGAAAGCTCGAAGAGAGTTTCGGATTCTTCACTGCTGACAAAATTGGCATAAGCACAGTGAGTAATTCATCGATTCCATCGACGGCCGAAGCCTCATCAAACGAGTCAATGGCAACACCTGCAGCGTTCTGGGCATCCCAACGGTGGATTTCGATTTCGTGAGCCATGCGTCGCATCCAAAACGAGTTGACGAAGTTCTCGCCGCTGAAATTCCACGACGGGCCGTTTGGATCGCACGCGGCGAGCGTCTCGCAAATGTTGGTGAGGATCTCGTCGAAGGCATCGAAAAGTGCTTCATCACGGGGAAGGCTTCCGAAGCGATCATCGGCGGGCGCAGTGAGCAGTCCATCGGCGACGCAGACCGTGGTGCGTTGCAGCACTTTGCCGGTGTGGCCGAGAAGTCGGCCAACGGTCCAGCCGGGGCAGTGTTCGACAGGTGCCTCAAGGCCAGCAGCTCGTGCAGCTGCGGAAAGTCGGGTGCCTTCGATTCGGAGAGTTTCGCCGTGATTCATCGCGTTGTTCTACACGGTACGAGACCAGCAGGACCTTCTTCTTTCCTTTGGTCGCAGTGAATCTTGCCGATTCCGGTACCGTCAGACCCATGACAAGTGAGGGCGAACCTATGGGTGAGAAGCCCCGCAGCCCGATCTGCCCGCATGCCATCAAGAGACCCGTGATGACACAGGTCTGGCGCGATGTCACGTTTGCGCATTGGGCGGTCCCGATTGCCGACGTGGCGGCGCTCCTGCCTTCCGGCCTGGAGGTCGATACGCATCAGGGTCAGGCTTGGGTATCGCTCGTTGGGTTTGAGATGGACGCGTTGCGGCTGCGCGGGTTTCCTGCGATTCCGACCACGCATCGTTTTCTTGAGTTCAACGTGCGCACCTATGTCATTGGTTCCGAAGGCCCGGGTGTGTGGTTCTGCTCGCTCGATGTTGCGCAGTGGCTTCCTGCTTTAGTTGCGCGAATTGGATTCGCACTTCCGTACGACAAAGGTGCAGTCGACGTGAGTCATGATCGTTCGCGCATTGTGTGGACGGTGGATCGAACTTGGCCCGAGCGCGCGCAGGGGAGCCTTGCCGTCTCGGTCGAAGCTGAGGATGTTGCGCCTGTTTCCGAGGATGCACTTGCAACGTTCCTTACATCTCGATGGCGTTTGTATGCCAAAACACGCGGTGGACGTTTAGTCACCGCGCCGGTTGAACACGAGCCATGGCCACTTTCATCTGCTCGTTTTATTGGGGCCGACACGGGCCTCGCATCGGTTGCAGGTTTCGATGTGCAAGGTGATCCGATTGTGCATCACGCCTCTGCCGTGCACGTTCGTATTGGGCTTCCAAAACTGCTTCCGCAGCGCCGAGCCCGAGGCCCTGTCACGGTCTGGTTCGACGATGATTGCGGCGTGTGTTCAGCCTCAGTTCGTTGGTTGATGAAGCGCACTGATTCCTCGGTCATTTTCCGACCCAACCGAGAACTCGATGACGCCGCCCTTCTGAGTGCGTCGTATGACGCTCTCGTCGTCACGGCCGGAGGCGAGTCATGGACGGCGATTGCGGCGGTGGCCACGATTCTCGATCGGTCGGGCTGGTTGGGTCGCGGCGCGGCATTTGGGCTGCGGCTTCCAGGCGTTCACGCCATAGCGGGGCTGGTCTATCGATGGATAGCGGCGAACCGGGCCCGGCTCTCGGCCCGCTTGGGGCTGGCGGCCGGTTGCCAACTCCCGAAAAGTACCTCTTGACAAAGTAACTTTTAGCAAAGCAATATGTCGGGGTCGGGACTACGCCCGGCCCGCAGGAGGAACGCCATGACCCCGACGCAAAAGGCCACTGCCAACGCCGAGCTCACTCCGGCCGAGAACGATCTGCCCAACATGATTTCGGTCGACGATCACGTCATGGAGCCGAAGGAGTTGTGGCAACAGCAACTTCCGGCCTCGCTTCGTGAACGGGGTCCGCGCACTGTTCGCGAGAAGGTCAAACTTTCCTTCAAGGGCGGACACTACGGCTATGAGCGCAACGTCGAAGATGGCACATGGTGCGATGTGTGGTTGTTCGATGACCTAGTTATGCCCACGGGCTTGCTGCATGCGCCCGCAGGCGTGCCGCGTGATGAACAACGCAACATCCCTGCTGTCTACGAAGACTTTCGCGATGGCACGTGGGATCAAACGGCGCGACTTGCCGATATGGATCTGAACCACGTCGATGCTGCAATCAACTATCCCAACATCTTCCCGAGATTTGCGGGCCAGGGATTTCTTGATCGTGCCGATAAAGATCTCGCGCTCACGTGTCTGCGTATTTACAACGATTGGATGATTGACGACTGGTGTGCCGGTGCGGGCAAGGGTCGATTGATTCCACTCACACTTGTTCCGCTTTGGGATCCAGAACTTGCTGCAGAAGAAGTTCGTCGTTGCGCCGAAAAGGGAAGCTTCGCAATCGCGTTCAGCGAAAATGTGGCCAAACTCGGTCAGCCCTCGCTTTACACAGGTAAGTGGGATGTTCTTTGGGACGTCTGTCAGGAAACGGATACCAGCGTTTCGATGCACATCGGATCGTCGTCATCAATGCCGACAACTTCTGACGATGCCCCTCTCGCAACCTCGATGTCGATGTATGCGCAAAATGCCCAGGGATCATTGTGCGATTGGGTGTTCTCAGGGTCGCTTGAGCGATTCCCCGACATCACCATTGCCTATGCCGAGAGCCAGGTCGGTTGGATGCCGTTCCAAATCGAACGAATGGATGCCGTGTGGCGCGACGGTCGAGCAGATGTCGATCATGTCAAGACACTGCCGAGCGAACAGGTGAAGGGTCGCGTGTACGGCTGCGTGTTCGATGATCTCCACGGACTCATCAACCGCGATGCAATTGGGACCGATCACATCTTGTGGGAGACCGACTACCCACATTCCGATGGCACATTCCCGCATTCGCGCAAGGTCGCGCATGAGTTGTTCACCGCTGCGGGGATGAACGCCGAAGAGTGTCGAATGGTTCTGCGTTCGAACGCGGTGAAGGCCTACGGCCTCGATCGTTTCGGTGTGAAGCCCTAGTGGCCGAAGAACTTTGGGGAACCGATGGTTTGCTCGGACATGTCGTTCGCCTCAATGTGGCGGTCGATCGTGTGCTGGGTGAAATCGCCGGCACATCATCGATCTCGGTTGCCGACTATTTGGTGCTTGGCGTGGTCCGACGTTCACCTGACCAACGCTCTGCCCCGACCGCTATCTGCGAAGTGCTTGGTCGAACGACCGGTGGCATGTCGCTGACCCTTGATCGGCTCGAGGGGGCGGGTTTGATTCGACGGCTCCCAGATCCTGGCGATCGACGACGCGTTGTTGTCGAAGCGACCGAGGCAGGTATCGATCTTGCGAAGCGAGTGAATGGCGATCTTCATGCTTGGGAAGAGTCGCTTGGTCTCAGCGAGACAGAACGGGCCGACCTCGCCCGTGCCCTCGGAATGCTCACGGAGTCGATCGATGCTGCTCCTTATCCGTTAGGGGTGCCGCTTTCCTGAGCGGCATTCGGGTCTATCGGGCTGGTCCTGCTAGAAAAACAGGGCTCTCGCTCGGGCCACGGTCCATGCTGGCGAGGAACCTCATCACCTAGTCGGGTGATGATCCGATCGACTACGAAGGAACGTTTTCAATGGGCATGCTCGACGGCAAGATCGCCATCGTCACTGGCTCGGGCCACGGCATCGGCCGTGGTCACGCCATGGAACTGGCCAAGCACGGCGCCAAGGTTGTTGTGAACGACCTCGGCGGCAGTGTTTCTGGTGAAGGTGCAGGCAAGGCTGCAGACGAAACTGTCGCTCTCATCGAAGAGCGTGGCGGGGTTGCTGTCTCGAACTACGGCAATGTCACCGATCACGAAGCGTGCGGCGAAATGGTGCAGCAGGCCATCGACACCTTCGGTGGTCTCGACATCGTCGTGAACAACGCGGGCATTGTTCGCGACGCGGCCATTTGGAACATGCCGGTTGAAGATTGGGACGCCGTCATGGCAGTGCATGTGCGTGGCACATGGTCAACGTCACATTTCGCAGCGAAGTACTTCCGTGACCAGTCCAAGGCAGGCACTGCGCGTGCTGGCCGCATTATCAACACCACATCGGGTGCTGGTCTTGGCGGCAACTTTGGTCAGACAAATTACGCCACGGCAAAAATGGCGATTGCAGGACTCACACTTACGCTTGCGCTTGAACTCGGCGGAATCGGAACCACGGTTAACTGCATTGGTCCCGCCGGACTTACTCGCATCACCGCGACAATGCCTGGCGCCGGCGAAGCATTCGAACCCGATGCAATCGCTGACGATGATTTTCATCCGATGGATCCCGGCAACTCGTCACCGCTTGTTGCATGGCTCGCTAGTGATCAAGCTTCTTATGTCAATGGTCAGGTCATTCGTTCGCTTTACGACAAGATCATCTGGATGCAGGGTTGGCGCGAAAAGGTCACGATCGACAACAACAACAAGAAGTGGGACGCCACCAAACTCGGCGGGCGCTTTGCTTCTGAGGTCTTCCAGATCGCCCCGACAGGTATCAATTTCTTGCAGGCGTGAGTTCCCTCGTTGTGCAGAATTGAAGAAGGGGCGGACCATGGTCCGCCCCTTCTTCGCGCTTGACCAGTTGTCTTTCTGAATAATTTTTGTTTTTCTGGTAAGTTGTAGTGAGGGGGTAATAAAATGGGGATGCATGGTAAATAAATCGAAAGATGTGAAGCCGAAGCGATACAGCAGCGCTGAAGCCACTCGGATGTTTCTTGACGCGGCCAGTAAGGCGATGGAAAAGACGCCGCTCCCTGACATCGTTATGCAGGACCTTGCCGACAAGATCGGCCTGAATCACGGCTACGTCCATCGCTATTTCGGCACTCGACTCGATTTGTTCGCAGCACTTGCCGATGACCTCTCGCAAAAGATCGTTGAAGTTGTTACCGCCGAACAGCTGCGACGCAAGGATGCAAATGAATCCGCGGCGAATCTCGATAATTCGCTGGTTGAGATTGCTCGGCCGTATTTCGCTAAGCGTGGGGCACTTGTGCAGTACCTCATTATTTGCGGAGTGCCAAAGAAACGATTCGCGGAGTCGACACGTCTTCAAATTCAACTTGCGGTCGATAACCTCATGGGCCTCGGGGTCAATGAGCGAATGGCAACTGCACAGGCGATCAAACTCACAGCATTGATTTGGGCAAACGGCTCTTATGCCGAGGCCCTCGGAGTGTCCGCGGCTGAACTTGCCGACGCTGAGGCTGTGGCTTTTGCGGAACTTCGACTTGCTATGAAGACAGCGAAGGAACTCGGCTGGTAGCAGTTGTTCGCTGGTTTACAACAGCGAGAACGGATCGAGATCTCGGATCGCGGCGCAACTGCGCGTGATCATCGCAGCAAACATCGCATCGGATTCCGCACTTGGTTCGGCGGTGGCATAGACGGAGCCAAGAATGGTGATGAGCGGACCTTGCGCAACGCCGAGGCGGTAATCCTCGAAGCATTCTTCGAGAGTCATGCCGGTGACGCCATAACTAAGGAGCGTCTCGTAATAGGCCGAAACAAGTTCTTGTTCGTGAGCGCGACGCGAGGCGGGTTCCAAACTGGTTGCGAGGAAGTAACCAATGTCGCGTCCGGCGAGACCAAGCCCGAGTGTTTGCCAATCAAGAGTGGTGACGTCCGAACCATCGGGCATGAACATCAAGTTGTCAGGTCGGTAGTCGCCGTGAATAAGCGTGAACCGATCGAGGCGTGCGGTAATCCACTCGACCAACCTTGGCGGCACGGTTGCGATAGTTGCTTCGTCTTCAGGCGTAAGGAACGAAGCGAAATGTTCGACAAAGATCGGAATCGCTCCGGCCAAGATTTGCGAGTGAAAGTCCGCACCCTCTGGAGTCGGTAAGGCGATGCCGTCAAGTTCAAGAAGTGTCTGGTCTGCCCAACGCGGTGCGTGAAGGCCGGCCAGATTGCGCACAGCGATCAGTGCTTCTTCGATGCTCAC
>JAPLAE010000104.1 GCA_026393455.1 Actinomycetota bacterium | reverse complement strand
TCCCGCCATTATCGAGTTGCAGCACAACAACATGCGTTACGTCGTTGCTGGCGTAGCACTTGTGGTTGTTGTGAGTGCTCTTGTTATCTCAAAGCGATTCGGCAGTGGCATCGAAGCTGCTGCAGAGACCGTCAACGCCTAATCGCCTACACGCTGTTTTGAAAATGAAAGAGGCCCGGCTTCGGCCGGGCCTCTTTCACGTATTCAGTTCACGTTTGAATAGTTAGGCCAACAACTCCGAATTCACAATCGCTACTCGCGAGTAGTTGTGGCGAACAAACAATGCATTCGCCGCAAAGCCAACAACGATGCCAACGATCAGCGGATGGATTGCCAATCCGGCGACGACTCCAGCAATCACGAGAAGCGGAAACCACAGCCAGAAGCGGCGATACCAGGATCGACTTTGTTGGAAGGCAGCAAACACAACAGCGAGTTGCGCATCAGAAGAATCTTCCTGCGCTCGACCAATTCGCGCCAACCGGCGGATCTGGCGACGATGCACTTTGTTGAGTGCGTTCCATCGTTGAGCGAATTGCTCGTTCGTCATTGCGCTCATTGCTGCGTCCTTCGATTCATGGCGACCACTACCGAACTGCTTGAGACTCTTGCACGAACCACAGGGTGTGCGGTCGTCTTCCGACCGCACACCCCAATTGGTTAGACCGATTCGTCGACGAGACCCTCATGGGTTCCAGCGAAGTCGGGATAGGCGAGCACGCCCATTTCCGGAACATCAAGACCAGCGACCTCGACCTCGGAATCAACCCGAATGCCCTTGAAGATCACCTTCGAGAGTTTGAAGAAGCCCCAGGAAATACTGCCCATCACCACGATGATGACGAGACAGCCAATCGCCTGAGCGGCCAACTGACCCCATCCTGCTGATCCATAGAGCACACCGGTGACACCGGTTGCAGAGCCAGCGGAATCGAGGTGTGTCGTGGTGCCATTCCAGCCAATGCCCGCACCAAGTGCGTCAACGCCGTACTTGCCACTAGCGAAGATGCCCAGAGCCAAGACGCCCCAGAGGCCGTTGGCAAAGTGGACGCCGATGGCGCCGACCGGGTCATCGATCTTGACCTTCTGATCGACGAAGAAGACAACTTCAACGACGATGATGCCAGCGATCAAACCGATGACACCAGCAGCCCAAGGATCAACGAAGGCGCAAGGTGCAGTGATCGCAACGAGTCCGGCGAGCAGACCGTTCATGATCATCGCTGGATCGGGCTTTCCGGTGCGCTTCCACACCCAGAACATGGCTGCAACGCAACCAAAAGCGGCCGAAATCGCGGTGTTCGCCGCAACAAGCGCGAATTGACCGTCGGCAATTTGAAGCGTCGACGCAGCGTTGAATCCGAACCATCCGAAGAAAAGGATCAACGTACCGGCGCCGGCCATGGCAATGCTGTGGCCCGGAATACCGCGTGCTTTGCCATTTTTGCCGTACTTGCCGATACGAGGGCCAATGACTGCTGCACCCGTAAGGGCAGCAACGCCACCAACCGCGTGCACCACGCCAGAACCAGCGAAGTCGACATAGCCGTTACCAAGCTTGAGTGAGTTGCCAAGTTGCGACAACCAACCACCGCCCCAAGTCCAGGCTCCAAAGAGCGGGTAATAGATCGCGCCGCAGAAGAAGCCCCAAAGTACGAAGGACTTGAACTTCCAACGCTCTGCCATCGAGCCCGTCGGAATCGTTGCGGCGGTATCCATAAACGCAAGCATGTAAAGGAAGTAACCAGCGACGGCACCCGACGCTGCGAACTTGCCACCAGTCAGAGCGAAGCCGCCCTTCCAAAGAAAGACCCAGTGACCACTGCCGACCAGCGCGCTACCAAGTGCATGGTCATAGCCCCAGTCAAAGCCAGGGATCTTCGCGGAATAGCCACCGAACATAAGCGCGTATCCGACAAGGAAGAACGCCGTTGCCCCGGTGCCGAAGACAGCGATGTTCATTGCCATTGTGTGTGCTGCATTCTTGGCACGCACAAAACCGGTTTCCAACATCGCGAAACCGGCCTGCATGAACATCACGAGTGATGCGCCAACAATGATCCAAAGCAGGTTCGTGTTCTGTGAGAACAGATCGAACGCGCTTGTTGCTGTCGTATTCACAGCGCTTCACCATCCCTTTCGCCGGTTCGAATACGGATGAGTCGGGACACCGGCGTGACCCAAACCTTGCCATCACCGATCTTGTCGGTCCGAGCTGCACCTACGATTGCATCGACGACGGCGTCGACATCGGAATCGTCACAAAGGACAGAAATCCGAACTTTCGGAATGAAATCGATGGTGTATTCCGCGCCGCGATAGGTCTCAGCGTGACCTCCCTGTCGACCGAAGCCTTTGACTTCATCGACAGTCATTCCCTGCACACCCATCGCTTTCACCGCGTCCTTCACCTCCTCGACCTTGTGCGGTTTGATTACCGCTGTCACCAGTTGGACCATGACTCCTCCTCTGATGGGTCGGTTCCCATCCGTCGATCCGGAGGTCCACCGCGGACACCCGACGCCAACGAATAAGCCGTCTGACGTGAACCTGACGGTACGGACAGCGGATTTCCAGACGATGTTCGGTTTGTTACGTCAATCCAGCGACTAACTGACAGAAATCTGAATCAAACCGCGCTGGACTCGTCACTCGTCTATGCCGCCTATTGGGAACAGCAAAACCCTCAGGTCAGAAACTTGATGGTGAACACCGCTCCACCATCGGGAGCGTTCGCCGCCGTCACCGTTCCCCCATGGGCTCGAACAATCTGATCAACGATGGCAAGCCCAAGACCAGAGCCTGGCTTTGAACGGGCATCAGCAGCCCTATAGAAGCGGTCAAAGAGGTGCGGTTGATCCTCGGCGTTGATCCCGGGTCCATGATCTCGAACCACAACAATGCCAGGTCGGACCATGACTTCTACTGGCGTCGGGTCATCGCTGAACTTTGCAGCGTTGTCGACCAGGTTGCCAATCGCTCGAGTCAGTTCCCGAGGTCGACCAATCATTACGGCTGATTGAACATCGAGCTCAACAACTCGGCCGGTGCGACGCCGGGTTCGTTCGGCAACACGTTCGGCGATGAGATCGAGAGAAACCGATTCTTCGGGCTCGTCGTCCCAGGTATCGGTCGCCAGTTGAACGAGTTCATCAACAAGCGCGCCAAGTTCACGGGTCTCAGACTGGAGATCAGAAAGAATGACGTCCCGAGTCTCTACCGGAAGGTCTGGATAGCGCTGCAATGTTTCTACGTTGGTGCGCAAACTCGTGAGCGGCGTGCGCAATTCGTGCCCAGCATCCTGCACAAGTTGTTGCTGCTGATCACGCGACTGTCCAAGCGCCGCAAGCATCGTGGCAAACGCGCGGGCCAAACGGCCGGGCTCGTCTTTACCGGCTTCAGGAACCTCAACATCGAGTCGTCCGGTGCTCGCTACTTCTTCAGCTGCGTCGGTGAGTTGCACCAGCGGCTTCGTCGCACGACGAGCGATAAGCCAACCAACCAGCGCACTAATTGCTGCAGCGCCGACAACAATCAACGAAAGCCACACTCGTAACGCCGAAAGCACACGATTGGTCTCGCCGTAATCGCGCGCGATCTGGATTGCTCCACCTTGTGCAACACCAACCGTCTCGACCCGCCAGGTTTTTCTATTCACATTGACAGTTCGAGTTATTTCGTTTCGACCGCTGGCCGCAATCGCAAGATCCTCCTCGCTTACCGGAAGTGTTCCTACGCCAATCGTGTTTATGACCGAACCCGATTTATCGAGGCACTGAAACGCAACTCCTTGAATTACTTCGGGGTCACGTTGAACTCCCTGCGGGAGTCGACGAATATTCGTGCTCGCACACGTGACCGCCGCTTGGCGTCCATCGGGATCTTGAAACCGCTGCGCGTATCCGTCGAGATACTGATCGACCTCTGACCGAACGCGATTATCGGTTACCGCGTAGGTTGACACCGCGACGATGATCGCCGTAAACGCCGTCAACACCGCCATAGCAATGGCGATCTTCCCCCGGAGTGTCATGACAATCGCAAGGTGTAACCGACGCCGCGAACCGTCTGGATGAGCCGAGCTTCTCCGCCTTCTTCAGTTTTGCGTCGCAAATAACCGATGTAGACCGCGAGTGCTTTGGAATCGGGGCCGAAGTCGTAACCCCAGATTTGGTCGTAAATATTTGAATGGGAAAGAACGACTCCCGTATTGCGAGCCAATAGCTCGAGAAGATCAAACTCGGTTTTGGTGAGTTCGAGTTCGCGCTCGGCGCGCCAGGCTCGGCGCGCCGCTTCGTCGATGACTAAATCCTCGACAACGATCTGCGGAACTTCGTCGGTGTCATCAAATGTGCTTCGACGTAACAACGAACGCAAGCGGGCTAAGAGTTCATCGAGAGAGAACGGTTTCGGAAGGTAGTCATCGGCACCGGCATCAAGCCCTGAAACTCGATCAGAAACTTCTGTTCGTGCAGTCAAGACAAGAATCGGAAGGCGCGAACCCGCCGAACGAAGTCGACGACAAACTGTCAGTCCGTCCATGTTCGGCATACCGAGATCAAGCAAGAGAAGATCGACGCCTTCTTTGCTTGCGGCTTCGAGCGCAGCCACCCCATCGGTGACCGCTTCAACGGTGTAGCCCTCGAGCTCAAGGGCTCGAGTCACCGACTCCCGGACTGCTCGATCATCTTCAGCAATGACTAAATGCGCTCCCATGGTTCAGAGTCTTGCCCACGCTGGTGAGAGGAAGGTGAGAGTGGGGTGAAGGAATGGTTTGATCCCGAAAACAGTTTGGGGCCCCCGCCGAAGCGAGGGCCCCATGTCAACCGATGAAGAGTGCAGCTAAATGGCTTCGACGCCCGTTTCCGAGGTGCGAATCCGCACCAGTTCGTCGACTCCGAGTACCCAGATCTTGCCGTCACCGATCTTTCCGGTTTGACCAGCTGCGGTGATCGTCTCGATCACCTTGGCAACCGAGGATTCCTCGACAACCAACTCAATCTTGAGTTTCGGAAGCAGTTCGACGGTGTATTCGGAACCTCGGAAGGTTTCGGTCTTGCCACCCTGACGTCCGAAGCCCTTGACCTCGGTAACCGTCAGACCGGTAATGCCATCCTTCTTTAGAGCTTCCTTCACATCATCGAACTTGTGCGGTTTGAGAATTGCGGTAACAAGTTTCAGCATGACTTAAGCCTCCTTGCTAGCGCCGGACGAGGCAGGAACGCCCGTGCCGGTGAAAGCGAATTCAGGGTGATATGCGGAACCACCGTGTTCATGGATATCGATACCCTCGAGCTCGATGTCGGCCGGAACACGAAGTTGCTTGGCTGTCTTGAGCCCGTACATCAGGACCACGCCGGCGATCAGAACGAGTCCTGTCACCACTGCGGAACCGATGAGCTGCGACACCAACTGATCGGTGCCACCGCCATAGAACAGGCCGGTCACAGTGCCGGTGCTGATATCGGCACCCGTTGCACCAGGGATTCCGAAGTCTCCCGTAGCGAACAGACCAACAGCGATGGTGCCGAAAATTCCGCACACGCCGTGGACTGCAACTGCACCGATCGGATCATCAACTCGGAACCACTCAATGACATCGATGGCAAGGACGCAAATGACTGCTGCGACGCCGCCGATAATGATCGCTCCGAGCGGGCTTACCCAGTAGCACGGTGCGGTGATCGCAACGAGGCCAGCGAGGAAGCCATTGATGGTGATGCCTGGATCCCACTTCTTTGTGCGGAAGTACATGAAGGCCAAGCCAGCAAGACAGCCAGCGCATGCAGCGAGTGTGGTGTTTGCAGCAACACGACCGATTCCTTCGAGATCCATTGCGCTGAGCGTTGAACCCGGATTGAAGCCGTACCAACCGAACCACAGGATGATGCCGCCGATCGCTGCGATGGTCATGTCGTGACCAACCATGAAGCCGCCGCCGTCACGCTTGAACTTGCGTCCGATGCGAGGGCCGAGAGCAACCGCACCAGTGAGGGCAAGAACGCCACCAACGGTGTGAACAACGGTCGAGCCAGCGAAGTCGCGGAACGGCGTGTCCATCGTGGCGAGCCAGCCGCCCGGTCCCCAGATCCAGTGACCGACGATCGGGTAAATGATTGCGCTCACACCGATGCTGTAGAACAGATCTCCCTTGAAACTGGTGCGTCCGACCATGGCACCCGACACGATGGTCGAAGCGGTGTCAGCGAAAGCGAACTGGAACAACCAGAAGGCCAGGAACGCCACACCGGTAGTGCCATACGTTGCGGGCGCATCGTTCAGAAAGAAGAACTGATGGCCGATCCAGCCATTTCCTTCACCGAACATAAACGCAAAGCCCACTGCCCAAAAGAGAATGCCGCACATCGCGGTATCGACGATGCACTCCATCAGGACATTGACTGTTTCTCGAGTACGAGCAAAGCCCGCCTCAAGCATCATGAAGCCAGCCTGCATAAAGAAGACCAGGAATGCTGCAACCAACACCCACATCGTGTTGATTGGGTTGATGAGATCAGCGGCCGCGGTGAGCGGTGTTTCCACCTCTTGGGCGCCTGCTCGGCCTCCCACGTACCAAGCGAGACCAAGCATCATGGCGAGGACCGCCGTGGTGCCGATCATCTTTCCTCCGAGATAGGTGAGGAAATAGCGACGTGAGTCACGTTCCTTCATCCCCTCGATGAACCGTCTGATCATCATTCCTCCATTCAGGTGAACTGCGTCGTTCGACGCACTGATGAAGGTACGGGCTCCGGATTTCGTGTCTGTGTGGCCACCGTGACGCCATTCGGTCTGTTTCCTGACACAAATCTGACAAGATTGGGGCTCTAAGTACAGGTTTCTCGCTTGATCCTTACCCTCGTCTGACAGGCTTCCCCAATGAATTTCACCACTTCCCCCCGACGCGCGCCGCGCTGGATCGCCGCTGGCGTCTTCGCTGTGACCCTTGCTCTTGTCCCTGCGCTCGTTGCGTGCGGTTCATCGAAGTCGAAGGACTCGTCATCGAGTTCAACGACGCCTGACGTTCACACAAAATCGCTCAAAAACGTCAAAGTAACTGGCGAAGTCGGAAGCAAACCGACCGTCAAGTTCGATACTGCTTTTGTCGGCGACACAGAAGAACACATCGTGCTCGTTCCTGGAAAAGGCGATGAAGTTAAAGCTGGCCAGCGCGTCACCGCCGACTACGTCGCCATCAGTGGCAACGACGGCAGCGAACTCGACACGACGTACGGAAAAACTCCGCAGCACATCATCCTCGACGAGAAGTCATTGCTCACTCCCGTATACGACGCGATGGTCGGACAGAAAGTCGGCGCACGCGTTCTTGTCTCTGCCGATCTCACCTCGGCACAACAAACATGGATCATTTTCGTGTTCGACATCACCGGAGTTCAGGATGTTCCGACCTCGGCAACTGGAACTCCAGTCACGCCTCCTGCAGGCCTTCCTGTTGTAACGATCGTCAATGGTGTTCCCACGATCACTGCACCCACCGGGACTCCACCCACGGGCCTCGTCACGCAGGTCCTCATCAAGGGCAACGGCCCAGCAATTACTGCGGGTCAAACCGTGCTTATGCAGTACACCGGGATGATCTGGGCCAGCGGAAAGATCTTCGATAGCTCGTGGGGTTCAGGCGCCGTCGACTTCCCTGTTGGTGCCGGACAAGTCATCCCCGGATTCGATGAAGGACTTGTGGGTCAGACAATCGGCTCACGGATCCTCCTGATCATCCCGCCTGACAAGGGTTACGGAACAGACGGCAATACCCAAGCGGGCATTGCCGGAACCGACACGCTGATCTTCGTCGTCGACTTGTTGTTGGCGAGCTAAGCGCAACCGATTACAAGCCGGCATACCCCTTCATCATTGATGCCATCAATGGCGACTCCGTACCTTCCGTCGGTCTCGTTGGCACCTTGGTGATTTCATCGGCATGTTCTGCGATGAGTTCGGGTGTGAGTTCACGATCGGTGAAACCTTCGTTCACCGCGAATGCAACGCGCGCAACATGACCGGCGCCAACGGCGAAACATTCACCACTTACCTGGCAAGTCTCATGCGCTAACCAAACGACAAGCGGCGCGACTTTGCTCGGGTGCAACCACTCGGCAAGTTCATCGCTCCACGGAATTGGCCCGAATCCAGTGCCCAACCGCGTTTTTGCATACGGAGCGATGACATTCACATTGATGCCTACAGCTTCGCCTTCCTTTGCCATCGCAACGGTGAGACCGATGACTCCCGCTTTGGCCATCGAATACACCGAACTGTTTTCGAAACCGCCATAACCAGCACCGGAAGAAACGTTGATGATCCGGCCGCCCCCGTTTTCTTGCATGACACGCCACGCTGCGCGCCCAACATTGAGTGTTCCCATCAACTGCGTCGAAATGACAGTCGCGATGTGTTCATCAGGAAAGTTGGGAAAGGGTTGCATCCGGACTTGTCCAGCGTTGTTGATGCAAATGTCCACTGTTCCAAACGCGTCGAGCGCTGTTTGAATAATTGCGTTGGCGCCTTCCACCGTTGCGACGGTGTCGTAGTTCGCGACCGCAGACCCTCCGGCAGCCACGATCTCCGCAACAACCTCGTCGGCTGGGTTCACCGCCGGAGCATCACCAGCGTCATCGGTGTCGCTAATGGCGACGCCGAAATCATTCACCACTACTCGAGCACCCCGAGAGGCCATGAGGAGTGCGTATTCCCGCCCCAATCCTCGCCCTGCGCCGGTGATTACCGCTACTGCACTATCGAAAGTCAGTTCGTCCATACCTGCAGTCTTGCGTGAACCGAAGGCCCACGGACGAAGGCCCCCGTTTTGAAACACCGGGGGCATTTCTGACGGTTGCACAAGTAGTCTCACAAGGAACACAGCACGACGGACCAAAGGTCAAGGAGAGTCCGATGGGCATTCGCAAACAGGTCGCACGACAGTTCATTGCCGTTCCCGATGATGCCAAGGGCCAGATTCTCTACAAGTGGCCCGACGACAACATCCGCAAGTTCTCGCGAGTCATCGTTGATGCCGACGAAATGGCGCTGTTTGTCTCAAAGGGAGCCGTTGTAGGCACTCTCGGGCCAGGGCGCGAGCCCGTCGAAGCCGACGAGCTGCCGTTCATCGGTTCTCTCATCGATTGGGCCACCGACGCGAACGCGTACCGAGCCGAGCTCTACTTCGTCGGCACCCGCGAATACACCGGTGAAACGTTTGGTGGACGTATTGACGATGTTCAAGATCCACAAACCGGCCTTATCGTCACACTTCGCGTCTTTGGTGAGTACTCGATCAAGGTTCTTGATCCCGAGAAGCTCGTCCTCAACTTGACCGGCACGGTAAACGTGACCGACAACAGCGCGATCGGCAACTGGGTCGATTCACAACTCCTCAAGACGATGCGAACCGCGGTCACCACAAAGATCGTTGGTAACCAATGGGCCATCCTTGGTCTCAGCGCGCATCTTCCCGAACTCGAGGCCGACGTACTTGCTGACACCAATATTCAACTCGAGCATTACGGGCTGAGCCTCGCCCGCATGGGCAACTTCGACATCAATCTTGCTGATGAAGACGCGGCAAATTTGAAAGACCTCGCGACCAAGACCGCCGGCAGTCGCCTCGCCGGATCGTTCGGCCAGTACGCCGCAGGCGAAGCACTCCTCGGCGCGGGCGAAGGCATGGCGCAAGGCGGCGGAGCGGGAACACAAGCAGCGTTTATCGGCGCTGGGTTTGGCGTTGCCGGAAGCATGGCTGGTGCCCCCGGACAACCCGCACCCCCCGTTCCCCCGACGCCTGGCTTTGCTGGCGGAGGCGCTGGGTTCGTTGGCCAAGGCGGCACTGCAGCAGGAACATGCACCGCTGGTTGCGGTGCAGCAGTCCCAAGCGGCGCGAAGTTCTGTCCCGGTTGCGGGGCAGCACAGACTGCAAACCAGTTCTGTATTGCATGCGGTGTTGAAATGCCATCAGGAGCGAAGTTCTGCCCAACGTGTGGCGAAAGCCAAACGCCAGCGGCTCAAGATCCCGCGCCACCCTCACCACCTGAAGAACCGAACGCCGGATCCTGATCATCGTGCTTTCTTCGCTTCAACTTCTCGCTTCTGAGGGTTCACTCGAATTCGCAGTACTTCTTGGCCGCGCTGGTGGTGGTAGCGGTGGCGGCAGTTTCAGTGGAGGCGGAAGTAGCGGCGGCGGTGGCGGTTTCTTTGGCGGAAGCAGTGGTGGTGGCGTTGGCGGCGGTGCCGGTCTTGCTGTTCTCTTCTTCGGTGGATTCGGCATGTGGGTCGTGTTCATGATTATTCGGATGCTCATCCGTCGCAGCCAGGGCGGCGGAATGTCGAACAGTGGCGCTGGATCAACCCTCCCCACGAGCATGGCCCCCGCAGCGATGGGCGAAACCTTTGGCGGCGGTGAAACTGCAAGAGCATCAACGGCTGTCGAACTCACCGCCGGTATCGACGAAATCAAAACGCATGACTCAGCGTTCGATCCCGACGCGCTCATCACTGGATTGCAAGCGTCGTTCTACGTCGTGCAACAAGGTTGGAGCGAGCGTCGTCCCGACCTCACGCGTTCTGTCATGGCCGATGCAATTTGGAACGCGCATCGCATGCAGATCGACGGCTACACACGTTCAAAACAGACCAATCTCATGGATGGATTGGCCATTCAATACGCCAATCTTGTCGCTGCATCTTGCGATGGACATCACGACAGCATCGTGATTCGCTTCTTTGTGCAATCGGCCGATTACGTCACCGACGACCAAACC
>JAPLAE010000059.1 GCA_026393455.1 Actinomycetota bacterium | reverse complement strand
GACGACGCCGTATCGGGACGGATCTTCAACTGGGGTCAGGGCAATGGTGCCTTCGGCGCCATGGCTCTTGTGAAAGTTCCACAGCTCAGTGACGTCGAGGTCGGTGAGAACATCGCCATTGACGACAATGAAGGTGTCGTCGATCCCGGCAGAAAGCGCTGCATAGCGAACTGCCCCAGCCGTGTCGAGAGGGTCGGGCTCCACGGCGTAATGGAGCACAACTCCAGCGCAGATGCCGTCTGGGTACGCGTCAGAAAATGCGTCGGGTCGATAGCCAAGCGAAAGCACTGCTTCGGTCACCCCGTGGGAACCGAGAGCCGCCACCACCCGCTCGATCATGGGTACACCCACGATTGGGAGCATCTGCTTCGGCAGGTCGTTCGTGAGTGGCCGCAAGCGCGTGCCAAACCCTCCTACAAGAACGACAGCCCTCACTGGCCCGCCGCAAGTGTGGTGGGGACTGCGTCGGTTCCGCCTGCGGGACTTGTTGTCGCAGAAGTATCAGCGGTGATCGAGTTCGGGTCGAGTGTGACAGTGGTCGGATCAATTGTGAGCTTGGGAGTACTGGCTGGCTGTCGGGCGATAACCACCATGACGATTCCGATAATGACCGCAGCGGCAATTGTCAGGGGAAAGGCCAAACGACGCTTTGGGCGCTGCTCGACCTGGCCGCTCTCGCGAGCCAATCGGGCCGCCTTCTTCGCCTGAGATGCTTTACCCATAGTTCGACGATGTTAGCGGTCACTGCTCGCCTCCCTCGTCAGAACCCGTTTATCGACCGGATTTCCTGCGTCCAATCAGTTCAGTAAAGAGATTTTCATACGACTCCGCCACCGCAGAAGGAGAGGCCCAACGCTCGACAAAGAGTCGACCCGACGCACCCATGCTGTCGGCTCGATCTGCATCATCGATGAGTTCACCAAGTGCGGCAGCAAATGCACGCGGATCATCGGGCGGAACGGCGATTCCCGCCCCAGCCCGTTCCAGCGTGCGCTCGACTTCTGTGCCCGAGTCGACACTCGCAACAATCGGCCGCCCGGCGGCAAGAATCGAATACAACTTCGACGGCACGCTCGACCACGCCAACCCGGCACGCAGTGGCACGACATGAATATCGCCGGCAGCAAGCACCTCTGGCAGTCGCTCGATCGGTTGCATGTCAATGAAACGCACATTCGAAAGTTGTGCTGCGTCGCGTTCAAGGTCCGGCCTAGCGGAACCGCCCCCGTTGATTACAAAGACAACATCGGGTCGGCTTACTTCAAACGAGCGAGCTGCATCGAGAACGAGATCGAGTGACTGAGAGAAACCGACATTCCCCGCGTACATCACGACTTTTTTTCCGATGAGTCCGTACTGCTCGCGATAAGAATTTTCTCGTGCCGCTGGCCGAATCGCATTGGTATCGACGAAGTTGGGGATGACGCGGACCTTCTGTGCTTGAGCCTGCGCCCGCTCGCCTTGAAGACCGATGGTGATTTTTGAGCGAACATTTTCGGCAAGGTCATCGGAAAGCACCGTTACCGCATCTGACATTCGATAGCTCACCCGTTCAAGCGCTCGAGCTCCTCGAATCACTCGATCCCCAGAGAGGAGCCCTAACTCGATCGCCACATCAGGAAAGACATCTTGGATGTTGAAAACCAAGGGAGCCCGGCGCGCCGTTGCCGCGAATCGTCCGGCTAATCCGAGCGTCAAAGGCGGCGACATAGCGAGGACGGCATCGGGGCGAACTCGCCCAAACGTTCCTACGAGTGTTGCAAGCGCGGTGAACCCGCCGAACGCGAGGGCACGCGCCGTAATGTTTCGTTTATCGGTAGGAAATGGGTGAACCCGACTGATTTGGCCCCAGTCGGTTCGCTCGGTTCGCACCAGTTGGCCGTCCCATCCCGCATCGATCGCGTGATGTTGATACCAAGGCAACGCAGTTACAACGTGCAGTCGGTTGCCGCGAGCGATCAGTTCATGCGCGATTCGAGACATAACGACCCCAGTCGGGGCAACATCGGGATCGAAATGTGGACAGATGACGAGAAGGTTCACCGGATCTCCCGGTAGAGGGAAAGGAGGCTCTGGGCAGGAGTCGACCAATCGAAGTGCTTGGCCCGATCGAATCCCAGACGGACGAGAACCGTACGCCGTGCAGGGTCATCGATGAGACCACCAAGAGCATTCGCCCATCCGACGACATCCAGTGGATTGACTAACTCCCCCGCTCCACCGGTGACCTCGGGCAGCGCACCGATAGCGCTTGCCACCACAGGACAACCACGCGACATCGCCTCAAGTACAGGGATCCCAAATCCTTCATAGAGCGATGGAAACGCCATGACCGTCGCCGCCCGATAGAGCAGGTCAAGATCAGTTTCGGGTATGCGCCCGGTACGTACGACGTAGTTCGTGAGCCCATACGCATCAATTGCCGCCGTGACCGTTGCATCGCTTGAACCACCTCCGCCTGTGAAGACAAGACGCAGTTCCGGATGAGTGCTCACGATTTGGGCGAACGCAGCAACCAGAGTTTCGTGGTTCTTGTGAGGATAAGTGATTGCTGGATAGAGAATGAACGGACGGTTGGTGAGATCGAGACTCGCGAGCAATTGCGCAAGACGATCATGATCGAATGCGGTCTCAGGCTCATTCACGCCGCACGGGATGATCCGAATTCGCTCGCGCTCGATTCCGACTCGATTGACGACGTCGCTCGCGACGAACTCCGAAAGACACACAACGGTCCGTGCCCGTCGCACCGACCGCGGAGCAACAAACCGTATGTAGGCACCTTTCACGAATCCAAACCGATCTGGGTTCGACAACGGCTGAAGGTCATGCATCGTCAACGCCCCCGGGGCAAGCCGTAACGAGGGCATTGTTCCCCCAGCATGGTGAACCAATGTGCATCGATCCATACGTGATCGGGCAGCCAGCCACGTCGACTCGACTATCACTCGCAGAATCCTTGACGACCCAGATATTGGCGCAACATGGGTCGTGAATCTTGAAACAAGATCAGGGTGCGCCGCTCTGAACTGGCGGTTTACATAGAGAATTACTTCCACATCGTCCGGATGCAGTTCAGCGAGTTCACGCAATAGCCGAACCGTGTACTCCTCGCTTCCGCCAACTTGACCAGGAACGAGCCAAAGCAGATTCACCCCAACGCGTCGCACCGCCCGATCGTTCATGACAGTGCCTCGTTGTAGACCTGTTCAAGTTTGCGCGCAGTTTCTTCCCATGTGAACGCCGACACTGCTCGATCGAAACCAGCGCGCCCGAGTCGGGCTCGTTCAGCGTCATCAGCAAGAATTCGATCGATTTCCGCTCGAAGTGTTTCGACATCGGACGGATCGACAACAACACCGCAGTCGCCGATAACTTCTTCGGTTGACGTGCCCGATGACGTAATCACAGCAGTTCCCTGAGCCATCGCCTCTAGCACGGGAAGGCCGAATCCTTCCTGACGAGACGGAAAACAGAAGAGTTCAGCATCGGTTTGCAACGCAGCGAGCGTCTCAGGTTCGACGAAACCAACTTGCTTCACCCGCGTTCCCAGGCGAGAAAGCTGTTGATCCAATTGCTCATTCCAGCCCTTGGGCCCAGCGAGAACCAGCGTCACGTCGCGATCTTTGATTCCTTCAAACGCATCAAGAAGCACGGGCAGATTTTTGCGCGGTTCAATCGTTCCGGCCCACAACACATACCGGCCGTGAAGTCCGAAACGCGCTCGCATGGCATCAATCATCGATTGGTCAACCGCTGCAGGATCGATCCCCCATGGCACGAGTCGGAGCCGAGCGCGATCAAAACCGTGCGCAACACATTCATCGATAGTTGCTTGTGAAGGACAAACAATAATTCGAGCATCACGTTTCGCGAGATCAATCGCTCGGTGGAAGAACGACACTCCGCGACGTGTGAACTGCGACGGGTCACGAAGAAATGCAAGGTCGTGCACGGTGGCCACAATCGGCACACTCGGCGGGGGCATCGCCATTCCCGTTGCGTGAATGACATCGACAGGACCAGTTGCTCGTTCCACCGGGGGGCGCCGAAGTCGTTGCCATGCCTCGTACATCGCTATTCGGGGAAGCCGAAGTTGCTTGACCGGAATCGTGGGTACCCACGCCGCATCTGGAAGTCCTCGGTGCCGAGCGCTCACCCCAACAAGATCGAGATCGGTGAAGCGCTGAAGGGCACTCACGCTCCCAAGTGCGGCGCGAGCCGTGCCGCCAGGAACGGCGTGCCAACACTGCTCGAGGGTGATTGCCACCCGACGACATCGCTCCATGAGCGGACAAGTCTCCCACGGAGCCGACAATCGTCCCGACATCGCCCTCAAAGCAACCCAGCGATGGTCTGACGGTCGGTAGGGTGACGCCATGGATTTTGCACCAAACAGTGCCTTCTGGAACGACCGAAAGGTCCTAATCACCGGCGGGCGTGGGTTTCTTGGCCAAGCAGTCGTCAATCGGGTGCAAGCACGAGGCGCAAAGGAGCTCTTCGCTCCCTCTAGCGCTGAGTACGACCTTCGCGACCGCGCTGCTGTCACACAGATGTTCACCGACACACAACCTGACCTCGTTATTCATCTTGCGGCGCGCGTTGGAGGCATCGGAGCCAACATGGAGCGTCCTGCCGAGCTCTATCTCGACAATCTCCTCATGGGCACCTACGTGCTCGATGAAGCCCATCTCCAAAACACACCGAAGACCGTCATGGTCGGCACGATCTGTTCCTATCCAAAGTTCACGCCAGTTCCCTTTGCCGAGGAATCGCTGTGGCAGGGATATCCAGAAGAAACCAACGCACCCTACGGAATTGCCAAACTTGCTCAACTTGTACAAGTGCAAGCAAACCGAGCCCAATATGGCCAAGACGCTACCTATCTGATGCCAACAAACCTTTACGGTCCGCGCGACAAGTTTCATCCGGCGGTTTCACATGTCATTCCAGCGCTTATCAAGAAGGCAGTCGACGCGAAAGAATCAGGCGCCGATTCCCTAGAGGTTTGGGGAACTGGTTCAGCAAGTCGTGAATTCCTCTTTGTCGATGACGCTGCCGAAGGGATCGCGCTCGCCGCGGAGTTTTACAACAGCGACCAGCCGGTCAACCTCGGCGCCGACCGAGAACTCCCGATTCGAGAACTCGTAGAAATCATTGTGAAACTCGTCGGATTCCAAGGCGAAGTCCGCTGGGATACCACCAAGCCAGATGGCCAACCCCGCCGAGGCGTCAACGGCTCGCGAGCGCGCCAGGAATTCGGATTCACTGCCGGCACAACATTCGACGAGGGCCTGAAGAAAACCCTCGACTGGTACTTGGCCAATCGTGTCGAGGCCGAAGCTCGCCCGATGTAATTGCCCCTTCGGTCCGGATCCAACGCACTCTGATCGCGGCCTTCAGCAGACGATTAGCCGCAGGTCTTACCGTCGGGCACGCGAGGAATGAAGTCACTCAACGTCGTTGTTGTGACGGCCTCGGTCGTAGTTGTGGTTCCAAATGTCGACGCAGTGACTGCGCTGGAACTTGACGGTGTCGCTGCCGTGGTTGTTGTCGCTGGCACACTCGTGTCTGGAGCCCCATTGAGGGTACGGATAGGTCGCAGCCCGCGGAATATATCGAAGATTGGCTGCGATGCAGCAACGTTCAACTCAAGAACACTCGCAGCACCCTTGAAGGTACCGGTGGCGACAGGAGTGAAACTCACCAGAGCATCCGGATCGAACGTTCGGAACTGTGAACCAAGATCAACAAGTTGCTGAACCGTGAACTCCGTATCGAGCGTGACATTTTTCTTGGCGATATCAAGGAAGTCTTTCAAGATCAACGGGTTTCGCACGCCCTGAGCGACGGCCTTCTTTAATGCCGCACGAATGAATTGCTGCTGCCGAGTAACCCGACCGAAATCGCTTGTCGGGTCCTCTTGCCATGTCTTCATGTTGTCGCGAGAGATTTCGAAATGCCGGGATCGTGCGAATGCGAGTGCCTGCTCACCGTTCAGCAGTTGACAGCCTGTGTCGTATTGAAACAATCCGGTGGCTTGGTCACGCGAGGGGTAGTTGAAGTACACCGGCACGCCGTTGACCGCTTTGACCAAAGCTTCGAACCCTTGAAAGTCAACCATCGCGTAGTGATTGATCGGGATACCGAAATCCTGATTAATCGTCTGGATCAAACGTTCGGGTCCGCCGAGTGCCAAAGCAGAATTGATGCGACCCTGACCCCCACCAGCAATATCAACCCAGAGATCTCGCGGCAATGACAGCAACGATGCCTGTTGCGTTTTCGGCTCGACACGCAGAATCATGATCGTGTCGGTGTTGAGCGACTTGCTCCGGCCTCGAAGCACTGGATCGCCTTCGGCCAAGCCCATGCCATCGTCAATACCGACGAGCAAGATATTCATTGCCTCGCCTGGAGCGCTTGCCGCCTGAAGCGATGAACCCACGTCGATTCGAGGCAGCGCGCTCGCCTGGTTGTAGGCCCACGCCAAACCGCCTGCCGCTAGAAGGCAGGCGAACACGACGAAAATATTCAGTGAGAGCAGCAGCCGCTGAGGCCACGTACGGGAGGTAGGGCGCACAATACGAATACTACCGGAGCCTTCCTCGTTGCCCACGTCGCCCACCTGTCGATGCCGCGGGGACCGTCGTAGGCTCCAAAGTGCGTGAACACAACAATCCTTACCGCTCTCAGCATCGAACCCATCGCTGTCGTCGGTGGCATGGTCGCGTCTGGACTTGCCGATGTGACCTCAGATCTCGCCGCTCTCGATTCATCGGGCTGGTGGGCTGTCGTTCTGCCATTCGATGGCGAACCGATCTGTGCGCGATTCGAGCGTCGCCGACCAACTGTGTCCCTTCCACGTTCTGCGCGGCCTTGGAGCGGCCCAGCACTCGAATCGTGGACCTCGTCTCTTTCTCGAGCCGAGTTTTCTCAACGAGTTCACGACATTCGCGATTCCATCGCTGCCGGCGATGTGTACCAAGTGAACCTCACGCGCCAATTGTCCGCTCCGCTTCCCCCAGAAGCTTCCATGCTCGCCTTGGGCGAACGACTTGCTGCGGCAAACCCCGCACCGTTCTCCGCAGTTATCGAACTTCCATCACTCGATCTCCGAATCGCATCGGCGTCACCTGAACTCTTCTTGGCTCGCGACGGTTCCCGAGTGCGCTCAGCTCCGATCAAAGGAACCACGTCAACGGGTGGTGACTTCAGCGAGAAGGACTGCGCGGAAAACATCATGATCGTCGACCTGGTGCGAAATGACTTTGGTCGCGTATGCCTCCCGGGCTCTGTGATCGTGCCGAATCTTCTCGAACGTCAACATCACCCTGGTCTCGACCATCTCGTCAGCACCGTCGAAGGCGAGTTGCGGCCGAACGTTGGTTGGTCAGAACTCGTCGAGGCCACCTTCGCTCCCGGCTCAGTGACCGGTGCGCCCAAGATCGCAGCCGTTCGAAGAATTCACGAACTCGAGCCGGTCGACCGCAATATTTATTGCGGCTCAATCGGATGGGTCGATGCTGATCGATCAATCGGTGAACTGAACGTTGCAATCCGCACCTTCTGGGTTCATGAGAATCGACTGTGCTTTGGCACGGGTGGCGCAATCACATGGGACTCCACCGCAGACGATGAATGGGCCGAAACAGAACTCAAAGCAGAACGTCTCATCGCTCTCACTTCTTCCCGATCCGTATGAGTACGCAAGTCATATGGGTCAATGGCGAACTGCTCGATAGTTCGGCCCCTTCGCTGTCGGCCAGTGACCACGGATTCCTCCTCGGAGATGGCATCTTCGAGACGTTGAAGGTTCGCGACAGAAAACCCGTGTTCATCGATCGCCATCTTCGACGTCTTCGAACAGGAATCGACCGACTTCTCATTGGCAACACCCCGCCCGACGATCAACTCACCTCGGGGATAGCGCAGCTTCTCAATGCAAACCACTTGAGCGATGCTCGCGTGCGAATCACCGTTACCCCTGGGTCGGGAATTTCCGCCCTTGAGCGCGGAAATCAGCCATTGACCGTCATGACGGCAGTTCCTCTCGGCGCCAAGCCTTCATCAGTTTCGCTGTGCACCGTCGACTGGGTCCGCAATGAACGATCTCCACTCGCCGGACTCAAGTCCACGAGTTGGGGCGAGAACGCTTCCATCCTCCGTTTCGCCCGAACCAAAGGATTCGATAACGCAATTCTTTGTGACAGCACCGGTCGACTCAGCGAATGCACAACGGCAAATCTCTTTGCAGTCATTGACGAACAGATTTTTACTCCAGCCCTCAATACCGGATGCCTGCCCGGGATCATTCGAGAAGTGCTTCTCGAAAAAGGCATCGCCACCGAACGCGACCTGTTCCCCTCTGATCTGGCACAGGCAACGGCGGTTTTCATCACTTCGTCGACAACGGGCGTTGTGCCCGTGCACCGAGTGGACCAACTCCAATTCGCGCATGACTCGCAGCAAACTGCTGCTGCGAATGACGTCATCGAGAACTTGTCCGCGTTTTAGAAACAGATCAGGACAACAGGCGGGCGTGCACGATGTCGCCCACTGTCACCGAGACGATGCTTCCGTCGCGGTCAACGAGAAGTCGGCCATCGTCGGCAATCCCCACTGCCCGACCATCGAATGATTCGTTGGCACTCTCGACACGCACATCGCGTCCAATCGTTGACGAAGCAGCACGAACTTCCTCGAGAAATTTGACGCGTCCATCAGCATCACCAACAGAAATGAGGTAACGATCGAAGTATCGAAGCCACGCAACGAGAACTTCTTCGCGATCGACCGCACTTCCGGTCAGATGATTAACCGAAGTTGCGGTCAACGAAAGCTCCTCAGGTAGATCGGCCGGCCAGTCGAGATTGAGGCCCATACCGACCACGACAGCCTCGACCCGGCCATTGGCCACGTGGGACTCGGCCAAGATGCCGGCCAACTTCCGGTCGGCGAGGGGCCCTTCGACCACGACGAGATCGTTGGGCCATTTCAGACCGGGTCGAATCCCTGCGACCTCGTCCACCGCATCGATGGCAGCGAGCCCACAGGCCAGTGTGAGCAGAAAGAGCTCGTCTGGGCTCACCGTGGGCCGCAGGAGCGCTGAGACGAGCAATGAGGCGCCAGCAGGCGCAATCCACGCCCGATCAAGGCGTCCCCGGCCTGCCGTTTGGTAATCAGCGACGAGCACCAGGCCCTCGGGAACGCCCGCGGCGGCGGCCTCGAGGAGGTCTCGATTGGTAGAACCGGTCTCGGCCACCCATCGCACATCGGCGAATCGGGTGCCCGGGACCCCAGATGTGGCGAAGGACCCGTTCACGCGTGCCACCATAGAGCGTGCTTAAAAAGATCCTCATCGCCAACCGCGGCGAAATCGCTGTCCGTGTCATCCGCGCCTGTCAGGAAATGGGCATCGCCACTGTGGCGGTGTACTCCGACCTTGACCGAGACGCCCTCCATGTTCGCCTCGCCGACGAGGCCTACTCACTTGGCGGTACCACCGCTGCAGAGAGTTACCTCAACACCGAATTGATCCTCGATGTCATCGAGCGCAGCGGCGCCGATGGTGTGCATCCTGGTTATGGGTTCTTCTCCGAGAACACCGACTTCGCACGCGCAATTACCGAACGCGGTGTCACGTTTATCGGCCCACCTCCTGGTGCGATCGAAATCATGGGCG
>JAPLAE010000076.1 GCA_026393455.1 Actinomycetota bacterium | reverse complement strand
TGAATGCCGGCAATCAACGACGCGAACTTGAAGGAAATCTTGTTCGCCTTGAACGTCTCTATCCGCCGCTCATGCGACCAGGCAGCATGCGGCGCGGCGAAGTCGTCCTCAGCCAAGAAGAAGCATGGGAACTGATGTCCAAGATCGGACTCGTTCTTGCCGATGCCGGTTTCGAGATGCGTGTGCCAGCACTCTCACGCCGCAAGGCCACTCCATCACTGCGCATCTTCGCTGAATCAAACGGGGAAACCTCAGTCGGCGCTCACCAACTCGCGAACGTCAGTTGGACAGCAGTCTTTGACGACATCGAACTCACCGCAGCCGATATCGCGCGCTTGGCGAAAGAAGCACGTCCATTAGTTCGCGCCAACGGACGATGGGTTGCGCTTGATCACGCCGATCTTGCTGCTGCAGCAGAAGCATTAGCCGAGCGAGCAAAGAAGCCACAGATGACTGGCGCGGAAATGCTGCGTCAGGCTCTCGGCCTCGACGGTTCACCGTTGGCCGGTGGCGTCTCCATCGATGGTTCAGGTTGGGCCGCCGACCTCATGGCCAAAGCCTCGACCGCCTCACTGGCACCAGCATCGGATCCAGACGGATTCAAGGGTGAACTTCGCAGCTACCAGGCCGACGCATTGGCGTGGCTGAAATTCCTCGACACCACCAGCCTTGGCGGTTGCCTTGCACTCGACATGGGCCTCGGAAAGACACCAACAATCCTCGCCCATCTCGTCGACAGCATCAGTGACGCGCCGTCACTAGTCATCGCGCCCCCCGCCGTTGTCGGCAACTGGGCCGCCGAAGCACGTCGCTTCACTCCTGAACTCTCCGTGGTCGTTCACCATGGTGTTGGGCGTGCCGATCACAAAGAAATCGCGGAAGAAGTTACTCGTGCCGACGTCGTCATCACCACGTACGGAACAGCAGTGCGCGATATCGAAGCACTCGAAAAAATTACATGGGGCCGAATCATCCTCGATGAAGCACAAGCCATCAAGAACCCGGCAAACGAAACTGCTCAGCAACTTCGCCGACTGAATGCATCCTCACGACTTGCACTCACCGGTACTCCGATCGAAAACGGATTGGGCGACCTTTGGGCAATTCTCGATTTCACCAATCCCGGCCTCGTCGGTCCTCGACCTCAATTCATTGCGCAACTTTCCGCCACCGGTGCCACTGGCCGCGATCAAGGCGAACGCGCACTTCGCGCACTTAACGGCATCCTCGTCTTCCGTCGCACGAAGTCCGAACCGGCGATCGCCGCCGAACTTCCCGACCGCATCGACGAACTCGACCATTGCTCGATGACGCCGGAGCAGATCGGCCTCTATCAAGCAGTGCTCGACAGTCTCGTGACCGGAGCAGCCCTCGAATCGGGTGCCGACAATCGCAACGGCCGCATTCTTGCTGCCATCAC
Source organism: Actinomycetota bacterium (assembly GCA_026393455.1). GTDB lineage: Bacteria > Actinomycetota > Acidimicrobiia > Acidimicrobiales > Acidimicrobilacustridaceae > Acidimicrobilacustris. The sequence goes on along the minus strand of JAPLAE010000076.1, from coordinate 960 downwards.
CGCGCTCAAGCAGATCTGTAATCATCCCGTCGCCTATCGGCACGACGATGGCCCACTCGACGGTCGATCAGGCAAGCTCGCGCGCCTCGAAGAAATCATCGAACAGGTTTACGCCGCTGGCGAACGCGCACTCGTGTTCACACACTTTGCCGAGTGGGGCCAGAAACTTGCCGAGCATCTCTCCACACGTTTCGATAATCCCGTCGGCTGTTATCACGGCGGGCAATCACGCGGTGCTCGCGACCAACTTGTTGCCGACTTCCAGGCCCTCGAAGGCCCCGGCACTCTCGTACTTTCGCTGAAGGCGGGCGGCACCGGCCTCAACCTCACCAATGCCAATCACGTCATCTTGTATGACCGCTGGTGGAACCCTGCAGTAGAAGACCAGGCACGCGACCGCGCGTGGCGAATTGGTCAGGACAAAACGGTGATTGCCCATCGCCTCGTGTGCCCCGGCACTGTCGATGAGCGAGTCGAGGAAGTCGTGGCTGGCAAGCGCCACATCGCTGATCTCGTTCTTCCTAAATCCAGTTCGCTCGGCGATCTCGATTCCAATCAGTTGCAAACTGCACTCGGCTTGCGCACCGACGAACTCCTATCCGATACCGGTGACCTCGAAGGGAGCCTCACATGAGCCGATCACGTCGCCGTCCGGCAACTGGAGTGCAAAAGAAAGAGACTGCCGATCGCCTTGCCGCCAAAAAGTTCTGGGGGGAAGCGTTCCCCGACGATCCCGCATTGGTGCGAATGTCCACTGATCCCTCGGGAATGGTGCTCTCGCTCGGCGATCCCCCGCTCCGAACAATCGAACCCACAGCCCAGCAAACCTTCGTTCTCGTGTACCACCGAGCAGCGCAGATGGCGATGCTCGCAGCCACTGCTGCTGGCCTCGACGCCGACCCCTTAGGCGAAGCGTTCTAGCGTCGCCTACCCTTTGCCCACGTGCGCTTCCTTCACGAC